>NZ_CP081495.1:301299-602599 GCF_025919725.1 Flavobacterium agricola
TCGTTTATGTTAGCAGCTTCGTTTAAAGAAATAGAAATTGTTTCTGCATCTACATAATAAAAGTTAACTTCATTTGCTTCAGCAACTGCTTTTACTTTTGCTGCATCTGCTTTAACTAATAATGTATCGAAAAACGCATCGTTAAGTTGTTTAAAACCTAATTGAGTTAAAGCTTTATCAATAGTTACTGCTTTTGCATGTACTTGGTTTGCAATAAATTGTAAACCTTTAGGTCCGTGATAAACAGCGTACATACCAGCCATAACAGCTAATAATACCTGAGCAGTACAAATGTTAGATGTTGCTTTTTCGCGTTTAATATGTTGCTCACGTGTTTGTAATGCCATACGTAAAGCACGGTTGCCGTTTGTATCTTGAGAAACCCCAATAATACGACCAGGCATAGAACGTTTGTATTCTTCTTTTGTTGCGAAGAAACCTGCGTGAGGACCACCAAATCCTAATGGAATACCAAAACGTTGTGTTGTACCTACAACTACGTCAGCACCCATATCACCTGGAGGAGTTAATTTTACTAACGATAATAAATCTGCTGCTACAGCAACTTTAATATCTTTAGATTTTGCAGTGTTAATGAAGTCAGCATAATCGGTTACCTGACCGTATTTACCTGGATATTGTAAAATTACAGCAAAAAAATCGTCTGTAAATTCAAAAGTTTCGTGGTTACCAATCACTAATTCAACACCAATTGGTGTAGAACGTGTTTGTAAAACAGAAATGGTTTGCGGTAAAACTTCTTCAGAAACAAAAAGTTTGTTTGCGTTGTTTTTTTTCTGATCGCGTGTGCGTACATCAAATAATAAAGCCATTGCTTCAGCAGCAGCTGTAGATTCGTCTAACAACGATGCGTTAGCGATTTCCATACCAGAAAGCTCAATTACGGTCGTCTGGAAGTTTAATAAAGCTTCTAAACGTCCTTGGGCAATTTCAGCTTGATACGGTGTGTAAGCTGTGTACCATCCTGGATTTTCAAAAACATTACGTTGAATAACAGCAGGAACAACTGCTTCGTGGTATCCTAAACCAATAAATGATTTAAATACTTTATTTTGGTTACCTAATGCTGTAATATGGCTTAAATAGTCATATTCTGTCATAGCAGGATCTAACTCAAAATCTTTTTTTAAACGAATTGTATCAGGAAGAGTTTCATGTAATAGCTGATCCATATCCTTAACACCAATTGTGTTAAACATATGTTGCAAATCACTTTGGCGAGGCCCAATGTGTCTTAAAGCAAATGCATTTGTTTTCATCGTGTTGTATAAATAAGTTGTATTTAAACAACAAAAATAAATATAAAAATCGTAATTAAATAATCGTTCACTTTATTTTATACATAATAATTAAAATCTGTAGGTAATCGTTAAAAATTTAATGTTAAATCTCGTTAGATATAAGTTAATGAAAAATAAAATTATTTTTATTTGGACTTTGTCTAAATAAAAATTAGATTTGTCAAAAAAATAATAACAATGCGTACTTACAAACACCTTCTTTTTTTAGGAGGGATTTTAGCTTTTAGTCAAACATTTGCACAGGTAACGGTTTCGGGATATGTAATCGATAACAAAAACAGATTATTGAACAATGCTAAGGTTGTTTTAAAAGGCTCAACAAAGCAAATAGAAGCACATACTAATTATACCGGAAAATATAGCTTTACTGATGTACCAGCTGGTAATTATGAATTAATTTATATACACGACTCGGAGCAAGTAATAGAAATGCTTGCTGTTAAAAATGATGATGTTGAAGTTGATTTAACAGTTGGAAAACAATTGCAAAATTCGGTTTTAGATGGTGTTGTTATAAAAGCACAATCTGTTAAAAATGAAATTGAAAAACGAGGATTTGCTGTTAATGTTATTGAAACTAAAGAAGCTGCGGTACGCAATATACAAACTAACGAACTTTTAGATCGCTCGGTTGGTGTTCGAGTTCGTCAAAACGGTGGGTTAGGAGCCGCTGTTGATTACAATTTAAACGGCATGTCGGGTAATGCAGTAAAAATATTTATTGATGGCATTCCGATTTCTACTTACGGATCGTCTTTCGATTTAAACAGTATTCCACCTGCATTAATAGAACGTATTGAAGTTTATAAAGGCGTTGTTCCGGTTTATTTGTCAGACGATGCTTTAGGAGGAGCTATAAATATTGTTTTAAAACGCGGATTAAACAGTAATGTAAGTGCATCAGTTTCTTATGGTTCTTTCAATACTTTTCAATCTAACTTAAGCTCATTATATAGAGCAGAAAAATCGGGGTTTACTTTAAAAGCTTCTGGTTTTTACAATTACTCAGATAACGATTATGAAATATGGGGCAAATTTGCTAGAAATATTCGCCCTGATGGAACTTATGAATATGTACGTGCCAAGCGATTTAATGATGCGTTTAAATCTAAAGGTGCGCGTGTAGAAGCTGGTTTTACAGATGTTTCTTGGGCAGATAGTTTTTTATTAGGTATGAATCTTTCTGATTCGTACAACGAAATTCAACACGGTTTATATATGACCGTGCCTTATAAAGATAGATATTCTAAAAGTAATGCAAATGTGTTTAGTTTAGATTATCGAAAAAGGAATCTTTTATTAAACGGATTAGATTTTGACTTTAATGGATCGATTAGTAATCGTAAACAATTAATAAGTGATTTAAACCCGTACCGTTACAATTGGTATGGCGAAATTGCTAAAGGTTTGTACGGTGAAGAACTAAAAACGCCAGGCGGAGCACAACAAGGTGCGCCAACATTAAATCATATAGACCGAACCATTGCAACCTTTAGAACAGGATTAAGCTACGAATTTTTACCAAATAATAGATTTTTAGTAAACCACATGTTTTATGATGTAGATCGTAACGACAGAGATGAACTTAAATCCATTCAACAACAAGCATTTAGTGGTAAGCGTAAATTAACTAAAAACATTACTTCGTTGGCTTACGATGCCCGTTTTATTGAAGATAAATTGAAACTAAATGTTTTTTCTAAATTTTATAGACAAGATATTGAAAAAACAGATCCGGTTTTAGAAACCATAAACGGAGTTGCTACCCGTGTTGATAAAAGAACGGCAAGTACAAAAAACGACGTAGGTTACGGAATTGCAACTTCTTACTTAATTAAGCCCGCTGTTGCTATTTTGTTTTCAGCAGAGCGCGCAGTTCGTTTACCTTCAGAGAATGAAGTTTTTGGTAATCCTGGCGAAAACATGACAGAAAATCCTGGTTTACGACCAGAAGTAAGTGATAATTTTAATTTGGGAGGTAAAATAGGACCTTACCAAATCAACAAACATAAAATTTCATTTTCCGTTTCCGGATTTATTCGCGATGCGAAAGATAAAATTGTACGCCAAGTAAACGACCGTTTAAACGATGCACAGCAAGTTGCTCCGTTTGAAAACTTAGGAAAAACGAAGGCTAAAGGTTTTGAAGCCGAAATATTTTACAGTTTTTCGAACCGTTTAAATGTTGGTTTAAACGTGTCTAAATTTAGCTCGGTATTTAATTTAAAAAATGATCCAAATGGTAATGAATATGTGGGTCGTTACAACGTACAAATTCCGAACGAACCGTTTTTTACTTTTAACGGTAACGTACAATATTCCTTTAACGATGTTTTGCTAAAAAAAAGCAAGTTGTTTTTAAATTATGGTTTTGGCTTTGTAGATTCTTTTTATACCATTTGGAATCCGGGAAGCGGTATTACTAATCGTGATGATTTGTTAAGGCAAGCACAAACACCAACACAACTTATTCAAGATATTGGTTTAAGCTACATATTTCCTAACAAACAATTTGTAGTCAGTTTTGATGCTAAAAATATTTTTGACCAACAAGCTTATGACAATTATGCGGTTCAAAAACCCGGGCGTGCATTTTATGTAAAACTTACATATAATTTAAGTAAATTCTAAATATTAATTTAATATTGTTATGAAAAACAAACAATTTAAATCATTCCTTTTAAGTGCCTTAGTAGGTGTTTTTATTGTAGGATGTTCAAGTGATGATTCTTCATCAAACAACAACCCAGAACCACAACCAGAAACTTCTAGATGGATTACAATTGCCGGTTCTAAAATGGGAGAAACCCCAGGTGATGGTAATGGAGGAACAGTATTATTTGCTGTTACTAAAGAGCAAGCTGCCGATCCAAATTATTCTGTTTCATTATTTTCAGAAGAAGCCAATCGTGGTGGATTTGGTGTGAAATCAGCTCGCACTGCAAGATTACAATCTATTGAAAATGGTCGTTATATAGTTAACGTACAATATGGCGGTACAGATGGAGGACAAGTAGACAAGTATTTGGTTCAAGGACAAGGAAATTATACTGTTACAAGCGGAGCAAATATTTCATCACAAGTTGGTTCATCACCGCGTTGGGTAAAATTATTTGATGGTGATAAAACTGGTGTTGCTGTGAACGTAACTGCACCAACAGCAAATAATGCTGGAACTGATGCACCTTATGAATATACGGTAGGTAATGCAACAATTTTAAAATTTGGTTTGCAAAGTTTAGCAATTGAAGGATATAATCAACCGTATCAATTACGACTAGAAGATAAAGAAGAAGAAAAAGAAGGACATCACATTTTCAGATTAGATGCACCGGTGTTAAATAAAGCCGCTGATAAATTATTAATCGGAACTTGGATGCGTAAAACGGATCCGTTAACAGGTACTGTAGCAACAGCAGGAAGTTATTCTCGTTTAGGTTCTAAAACCGTTGTTGTAGATTATCCATCCCTACAAAATCCAAAAGTTATTACATCAACTCAAGGACACGGAGATACATCGGGATACCGTAGTTTTAATTCGTTCTTAGCAGATGATGGTGCTATTTACCAAGCAACGCAGCGTGATGAAAATGGATCTAAAATATTAAGAATTGGTTCGAATAATGAATACGACAATAGCTATGTTTTAAGCTTAGACGATGCATTAGGTGTTCAAAACTCTTATATTGATTCTTGGCGTTATGTAGGTAACGGAATTGCTTATGCGCTTTATACTCACGGAGGTAATTCACAAGGTTATGTAGCACGTTTAGATTTAAATGCTAAAACTGCTGAAAAAGTTGACTTACCTTATGATCCAGCAGTTGATTTTGGTCAGTACCAAGGATTTGTTGTTGACGGGGATAACCTATACATAACTTTTGCACCAGTTGGTAAAAATGGTAACATATATATTATTAACAGCAAAACCAATCAAATAACTAAAGGAGCAACTTTAGTAAACCAAGCAGGTAATAACTTTATTGGTGTTTTCTAATAAATTTTAAGTTAATTGTTTTATATTCATCAGGCCTTAAAGTAGTATTCTTTAAGGCCTGATTTTTTATGAAAACAGTCCTTAAAAATATATTTGATTTTTACATAAACGCCAGCATTCATGTTGGTTTTGCTACGTTAAGCTTGGTGCTTTTAACGTACTATTTTTCGCATTTAAAAATAAGTTATGCGGTTTGTGGCTTGGTTTTTTTTGGTACTATTTTTAGTTATAATTTTATAAAATATTATTCGGTTTTTTATTCGCGCCAAAAACAAAAAAAATCGGTTTATTATATTCTAGCGTTAAGCGTTTTAAGCATGTTATTGGCTGGTTTGTGCTTTTTGTTATTAAATCGTACCACGCAAATAATTGCTTTGTTGTTTGGTGCCTTAACTTTGTTGTATGCCATTCCGGTAGGAAAACTAAAAAAAAACTTACGAAACCTTTCTGGAATTAAAATATATATTGTTTCGTTTTGTTGGGCTGGGGCAACTTTGTTGCTGCCTTTGCTTAATGCTGATTATGTATTAAACACCGACGTTTTAGCCAAGTTTATTCAGCGCTTCATTATAACATTACTTTTAATTTTAATTTTTGAAATAAAGGATTTAGAAGTTGATGATCCAAACCTTAAAACGTTTCCGCAAATTTTTGGCGTACTAAAAACCAAACTTTTTATTGTTTTGTTGTGCATCCCTTTTTATGTGCTCGAATTTTTTAAAACAGGATATTACGCCAATCAATGGTTAGTAAACCTTATTTTAGTAGCAGTTATAATTACTTTTACCTATTTTGTAAATCCCAATCGCAACAAATATTTTACCTTATTTTGGGTAGAAGCAGTTCCTATATTATGGTTGTTTCTTTCCTTAAGTATCAATTAAATAAACATGAAACTCAGTTTAACTCAAATGTCCGAATTAAAAGACGCTATTTTGTCTTTACCCGAAAAAGAAAAAGACAAACTTTTGGTTCGGTTAATCAATAAAGATCAAATGCTAATTAAGCAATTGCATTTTAAATTGTTAGAAAATGAATCCGATTTAGAAGCGCGTTTTTACGAATTACAAAACACCATAACCGAAAGCTTTTTGTATGTAAAAAAACAAGCCAACCGTATGTCCGAACATAAAAAGTACGATGCGGTTAACAATCATGCCCGCCAGCTTAACGGATGGGTAAACGAACATGCATCCATTACAAAAGATAAAGTATCAGAATTTCAACTTCGTTTGTTAATTCTGCATTTGTGCTTTACTAATTTCCCGGATTTTTACCAATTGTATTTTCCGAATAAAAATGCCGACAAACATTTTGATTACCTAACCGGTCGATTAAAAGCTGTTTTAGCACTTTATGATAAATTGCACGAAGATTTGCAATACGATTACAAACCCCAATTGTTAGAAGTTTTAGAATTTGTTTTAAACAGTTCGTTATCAAGCAATGCAGAAGCGAAAGATTTATTGCTAACTCCGTATTTTGATTAAGTTTAAAAAAAGCTTTGTTTTTAGCTTATTTACTGCCTTATAATTTTGTCAGAATAAACAGAAATCTTAATTTAGAAACCAAAATTAACATATTAACTCAGCAAATACATTATGGGATTGCGATCATTTTTAAGAGTTCCGGCTCATAAATCAACATCAATTAACTTTTCACTATTACTGCTTCGCATTGTTGCAGGTGGTTTTATGCTAACACACGGTTTTGGCAAAATGCAAAAACTTTTTCTGGGCGATTTTACTTTTTCTGATCCGTTAGGCATCGGTATGGAACTTTCGTTAATATTAACCGTATTTGCAGAAATTGTTTGTGCCTTATTTATTGTTTTGGGCTTGTTTACCCGTTTTGTAAGTATTCCACTTATGATTACCATGATTGTTGCAGTATTTATTGTACATGCAGGTCATGATTTTGGCCGAAAAGAATTGGGCTTATTTTACTTAGCTTCGTATTTTATATTATTTATTTCGGGACCGGGCAAATATAGCTTAGATGCTAAATTATATTAAACCCAATAAAATAATGCTAAATAATTAGGTTGGTGTATTACAATATTGTATCTTAATTCAAGAATTTTAAAACATTAAAAAATCAGCGTTTACGCTAAATTATAGAATAATATTGGTTGATTAATTTTGAGATAAAAGGGATTTATTTTTTAATCAACAGTTTGGCTACTGCTTACAGTAGCCTTACGCTTTTACACGATTATTAGAATAGTTATATTAATAATAAATTGTTTTTGTTCACTTAAAAAGCTGTAGTTTTACTATAGCTTTTTATTTTTTACGTAACTTGTTTAAAAAAATGATATGAGTTTTATTTTGAATAACAAATTAACCATTCCGGCTATTGGATTTGGTACTTGGCAATTAACCGAAGATGTAGAAAAAGTAATAACCGAAGCTGTAAAAGCAGGTTATAAACATATTGATACCGCAGCTGCTTATGGTAACGAAGCTGCTATTGGTGCAACCTTAAAAAAATTAAACGTAAACCGCGAAACTATTTTTTTAACTTCTAAAGTTTGGAAATCTGATTTAGGTTACGAATCAACCTTAAAAGCTTTTGAACAAAGCTTACATAATTTACAAACCGATTATTTAGATTTATATCTTATTCATTGGCCCGTAAAAAACTCCGAAAGCAATTGGGAGCAAGTAAATGCAGAAACTTGGCGCGCGTTAGAATATCTGTATAAAAACGGTAAAGTAAAAGCTATTGGTGTTTCTAATTTTTTAGTTCATCATTTAGAATCGTTACTAGAAAATAGCACCATTAAACCAATGGTTAATCAAATAGAATATCACCCGGGGTATTTGCAACCCGAAACGGTTACTTATTGTAAAGCTGCCGATATTTTAGTAGAAGCTTGGAGCCCGATTGGTTCTGGTAGGTTATTACAAGATTCAACGTTGGTTAAAATGGCTAAAAAATACAACGTGCAAGTGGCGCAATTATGTATTCAGTTTGCGTTACAAAATAATATTGTACCGTTGCCTAAATCTACCAATTCAAAAAATATTGCAGCAAACATTCAGTTTGAACCTTTTGTAATTGCGCAAGAAGATTTAAACGAAATTTATGACATGAACGAAGTTGGATTTTCAGGTTTATTACCTGATTTAGTTCCGTTTTAATATGCCTTCTTTATTCGATCAAAATCCTACAAACCATAATATATTGCCCTACCAAGGCGAAGCAATATATTATGGTTTTGCTTTTTCTGATGCCGAAGCAACTGCTTATTTTAATTTATTATTTAATCAAATTGAGTGGCAAAACGATCAGGCCCTTATTTTTGGCAAGTTAGTAACCACAAAACGTAAAGTTGCTTGGTACGGTACGCAAGCTTTTTCGTACACGTATTCAAACATTCAAAAAACAGCACTTCCATTTACAGCAGATCTTTTAGCTATAAAAGCCAAAGTAGAGCAAATTTCTGGGGCAACTTACAATTCTTGTCTTTTAAACTTATATCATGATGGAAGCGAAGGAATGGCTTGGCATAGCGATGCCGAAAAACAATTGCAAAAAAATGGCGCTATTGCATCAGTAAGTTTTGGAGCAACTCGTACTTTTTGTTTTAAACATAAAACAACTAAAGAAAAAATAGATGTTATTTTACCGTCTGGTAGCTTATTAGTTATGCAAGGCGAAACACAAACGCATTGGTTGCATCGTTTACCACCAACCAAAAAGGTTATTGCGCCACGCATTAATTTAACTTTTAGAACCATTGTAGAAACACAAAAAAATGATAATATTTTATAAAAACAAGAGTTATCCAAATTGAGTTTTATATTTTTGAATGACAAAAAAGACATAAAATGTTACAACTAACAAATACCTTAACAAACAATCAAAACATTGTTTATTTAGTTCAGCCCAATGCTGCCATAGAAAATAACGTGCCAACGCATATTCAATCTGCATTTAAAAGCTTTGTTGCTAGTGATTTAAATGAAGATTATGTGAAAATAGGAACCGATTTTTTCTTTTTTGTAAAAGAAAATTCAGATTTAGAAAAATTACGCGTTGCCGGATTTAATGTACGTCAAAAACTAGATAAAAATATTGCATCTATTACCTTAGTTGGTAACGGAGAACAAGCTTTGGCTTTGGCCGAAGGAATTGCCTTGTCAAATTATCAGTTTCTAAAATACTTTTCAGATGCCGATGAAAAGGAATATATGTTAGAAACCATTTATATGTTAGGCAATGTAACTGCAGAACAAATTAACGAAATGAACCAAATTATTAAGGCCGTTTTTTGGGGCCGTGATATGGTAAACGAACCTTCGTCGTATTTATCTGCTGTACAATTAGCAAAAGAAATTCAAGAAATTGGAGCCGAAGCACATTTAAATGTTGAGGTACTTAACAAAAAAGCCATTCAAGAACTTAAAATGGGCGGATTGCTTGCTGTTAACTTAGGTTCTATTGAGCCACCAACGTTTACTATTGTAGAATATAAGCCAGAAAAACCGATTAACAAAAAACCAATTGTTTTAGTTGGAAAAGGCGTGGTTTACGATACCGGAGGTTTATCTTTAAAACCAACTGCCGGATCTATGGATTTAATGAAATCGGATATGGGTGGAGCAGCTTGTATGGCAGGTACTATTTATGCTGCAGCTTTAAATAAATTAAACGTACATATTATTACTTTAATTCCTGCAACCGATAACCGACCAGGGCAAAATGCTTATGCGCCTGGCGATGTAATTAAAATGTATGATGGCACAACCGTTGAAGTTTTAAATACGGATGCAGAAGGCCGAATGATTTTAGCCGATGCAATTGCTTACGCCAACCAATTTGAACCGGAATTAATTATTAATGCTGCAACTTTAACCGGAGCTGCATTAGTTGCAGCTGGTACACGCGCAAGTTGTTTAATGAGTAATGCAGATGCTAACCTTACTAAACAAGTACTTGATGCAGGCCAATATGTACACGAACGCATGATTGAATTACCACTGTGGGACGATTATAAAGAACAAATAAAATCGTCAATAGCCGATTTAAAAAATATTGGTGGTCGTGATGCGGGTACAATTACTGCAGGTAAGTTTTTAGAGCATTTTGCAAAACAACCTTTTATGCATATTGATATTGCTGGACCAGCTTTTACCGAACGTTTAGAAAATTATAAAGGAAACGGTGGTACCGGTACAGGAATACGCACATTATATCACTTTTTAAAAAATTTAAAATAGTATTACATGTAAAAGGCTGAGTTTAACTCAGCCTTTTTTTGTTAACAGCAAGTTGTTGTTTTAACGTTTTATTTGATTTTTATTTAGATAAATGCAGTTTACTATTAAAAAATGATTAGAAAACGCCGAACTTAATCTATATTAATTAATTTTTGGTTGTTCTGTTTTATCTTTGTACTACAAATCAATAAAAAATAATATTCGATATGAAAAAAGTATTTCTTGTAATGGCTTTAGCCGTAAGTTCATTAGTTGCAACTGCACAAAACTTTACAAATGATAAAGCGCACTCTAAATTAGGTTTTTCTGTTTCTCACTTAACAATATCTGACGTAGAAGGACAATTTAATGATTTTACTGTTCATTTATCATCTTTTGAAAATCAAAACGTTTTAGGATCAAAATTCCATGTTGTTGCTGAAATTAATTCTATCAACACAGGAATCGAAGCTAGAGATAATCACTTAAAATCGGCAGATTTTTTTGATGCTGCAAAAAATCCAAGATTAGAGTTTCAATCTAAATCAATCAAGAAAGTAAAAGGAAATAACTATAAATTAGTAGGTGATTTAACTTTACACGGGGTAACAAAATCGGTTACTTTAGATTTAATTTATAACGGTAGCGTAGATAACCAAGGTGTGATAACTTACGGATTTACAGTTAAAGGTAAATTAAACAGAAATGATTTTGGTGTAGGTGCAGGTTTCCCAACGGCTGTAGTTGGAGATGAGGTTACTCTTGTTTCTAACTTAGAATTTGCAACTCCAAAAGCAAAATAATTTACAAAAAGTAAAATAAAAAAAGCGAAGTTTTAAACTTCGCTTTTTTATTTATTTCTAGGATTTCTTCGTTCATTACGTAATGGTCTTTCTGCCATTGGTTTTCTATCTAATTCTCGATCGGATTGGTTTGAAGATGAAGTTGCGTTTCTGCGTTCATTTCTTGGCGCTCTTGCTTGTTTTTCACTTTGTTTTTCTCTCGGAAAATTACGTTTTGCTGGTGCAACTTGTGGTCCTTCTTCTGCTGGTATATGTTTATCAGAACTCGAAATAATCTGATTTAATTCTTTCATTTCAGCTGCAGTTAACTTTCTGTGTTCGCCCACTGCAATATCTAAACTAATGTTTAAAACACGAATGCGTTTTAAATGCATCACTTCATAATCAAAATATTCACACATACGTCTAATCTGACGGTTTAGCCCTTGGGTTAAAAATATTCTGAAAATGTTTTTGCTAATCTGTTCTACTCGGCATTTTTTGGTAACGGTATCTAAAATAGGTACACCATTACGCATGCCTTCAATAAAACGTTCGGTTATGGGTTTGTTTACGGTTACTAAATATTCTTTTTCGTGGTTGTTACTACCGCGTAAAATTTTATTAACAATATCCCCATCGTTAGTCATTAAAATTAAACCTTCAGAATCTTTATCTAATCGGCCAATAGGAAAAATGCGTTCGTGATAATTAATATAATCAACAATGTTATTTTTTACTGCAGTATTGGTAGTACATTCAATACCAATTGGTTTGTAAAAAGCAAGGTAAGTAAAGGCATCTTGTTTGGCTTTAATTAATTGTCCGTTAACACGTATTTCATCGTCATCGCTAACGCGCGTGCCCATTTCTGGAACAATGTCGTTAACGGTTACACGTCCTTCTTCAATTAATCGGTCTGCCTCACGGCGTGAGCAAAAACCACTTTCTGATAAAAATTTATTGAGCCTTTTTTTCTGATCTTCCATGGTGCAAAGATACATTTTTTTCTAGTTCATCTTCTTCCCAAATAAATTTCTCTATTACTTTAAAAATGCCGTCATCTTGCAAGGCGTGACCTTTACCAACGGTTTGATAAAGCTTTGAATTTTTCCAAACTTCGGTAATTTTTAAGGCGTTACCAAATGGAACAATTTCATCGTTTAAATCATGAATTACCAATCCTTTCGCCGCGTAATTCTGAATAAAATTAATTTCTTGCGCTGTGTTTTCTTCAAAATTAAATCTGTTTTCTATATAGCGTAAAAAGTTGTGATACGCCTTATCATTCATTCCGATTAAGCGTTTGTAATAGGCAGAAATAGAAGTAAATTGGCTTGGCGCACCCATTACAATTATTTTTTTTACGCAAGCTGATGCATAAATGCTTTGGTGGTACATGGTTACAGCTCCACCCATAGAATGGCCAATAATTACCTCTGGCTGATATTTTTGAATAACTTGTTCTAAAAATTTGGTGTATTCTATTACATTTAATTCATCGCCGCTCGATAAACCTTGGGCTGGGCCATCAACCGAAATAAAGGTATAGTTTTTAAATTTTAAATAGTACAACAACCAGCTCCAACGCATCGAATTACTTTCCCAACCGTGAACTAAAAGCACTTTTTTTGGGCCGTTTCGCCAAATGTAAATTTGATATTTTTGGTCGTCAATTTCAATAAATTCTTTATCAGCAAAAATATGTAACGGATTCAGCTCTTTTAAAGTAAGTTTACCTTCGCTTGGACGAGAAAAAAAACGGTAGGCAAGGGCCGAGGCCATTTTTGGACTAAAGAAATTAATGCTGTTAATTAAAAATCCTAACGATTTGGTTTTTAACTCGTAAAAAAAATTGCCATTCATAAAAATAGAAATGCTTCGGGTAAAATGCTACGTAAATTTAGTCAATTTATTTGTTTTAAACTTTAGTATTTAACATATATATAAGGCAGAATAAAATATTTTATGTAATTTTGCATTCAAATTAGCCTTGCTTAATTTTATTTAAAAAAAGATAAAATGATATTACCAATTATAGGATATGGAGATCCGGTTTTACGTAAAGTTGGAACTGACATAACTAAAGATTACCCTAATTTAAACGAATTGATTGCCAATATGTTTGACACCATGTACAATGCTTATGGCGTTGGTTTGGCTGCCCCACAGATTGGTTTACCTATTCGTATGTTTGTGATAGATTGTGATGCATTTAGCGATTCTGAAGATTTATCACCAGAGCAACAAGCAAAACTTAAAGGACTTAAAAAAACGTTTATAAACGCAAAAATTACTAAAGAAGAAGGTGATGAATGGGCTTTTAACGAAGGTTGTTTATCTATTCCTGATGTGCGTGAAGATGTTTTTAGAAAAGAGCGTATTACGATTGAATATGTTGATGAAAATTTTGTACCTCATACCGATGTTTACGACGGTTTAGCGGCACGCGTAATTCAGCACGAATACGATCATATTGAAGGTGTTTTATTTACCGATAAAATATCATCTTTAAAAAAACGATTAAATACCAAAAAACTAAATAATATCATGGAAGGCAAAGCTTTTCCTGATTATAAAATGAAATTTATTAATAAAAAAGGACGTTAATTTCTTGTTTTTTTAAATAAAACATAGATATTTGCCATCCTTATTTAAATGATGTTATATGAACATAGAAAGAATTTTATCTATTACAGGTAAACCAGGATTATACGAATTAAAGTTACAAACAAGAACAGGATTTGTTGCCGAATCATTAATTGACGGTAAAAAAATAACAGTAGGATTACGTGCTAACGTAAGTTTATTATCTGAAATTTCTATTTATACCCATGAAGGTGAAGTAAAATTAGCAGAAGTTTTTGCTAACATTGCTAAAAAAGAAAATAACGGACCAGCAATTTCTCATAAAGAAGCTAACGACGTTTTAATGAACTATTTTGCTGAAGTTTTACCAAACTACGATGAAGAAAGAGTTTATGTTTCTGACATTAAAAAAGTTTTAAATTGGTATAACTTAATTCAGGCAAAAGGATTCATTACGGAAGAACCTACTGCTGAAACGGTTACTGAAGTAACTACAGAACAAGAATAAGTTTTTACATAAAATATTACATAATAAATCCTACTTTTACGTAGGATTTATTTTTTTATTGGGTTATGAATACAAGAGAACAACAACTAAAAGCGTTTAATGATTTGTTGAACGTGATGGACGATTTGCGTGAAAAATGTCCGTGGGATAAAAAACAAACGTTTGAATCGTTACGTACCAATACTTTAGAAGAAGTTTATGAGCTTACTGATGCCATTGCACAAGGCGATTTAAACGAAATTAAAAAAGAATTGGGCGATGTGTTGTTGCATATTGTTTTTTATTCTAAAATAGCAAGCGAAACCCAAAGTTTTGATATTGGTGATGTTGCTGCAGCTATTACCCAAAAACTAATAGATAGGCACCCTCATATTTACGGAGAAACCGTAGCAGAAAATGAAGAACAGGTTTTACAAAACTGGGAAAAACTTAAATTAAAAGAAGGAAATAAATCGGTGTTGTCTGGCGTTCCTAAAGCGTTACCAACTTTAATAAAAGCTTACCGAATTCAGCAAAAAGTTAGCGGCGTAGGTTTTGACTTTCCGGTTGCTACCGATGCGTTAGCTAAAGTTAATGAAGAAATTAAAGAATTAACAACCGAAGTAGATTCTGGAAATTTGGATAAAGCTGAAGCCGAATTTGGCGATGTTTTATTTAGCTTAATTAATTACGCAAGGTTTTTAAATATAAACCCAGAAACCGCCTTAGAAAGAACCAATACAAAATTTATAAACCGTTTTCAGTACATCGAAACTGTTGCAAAAAATCAAGGTAAAGCTATTACCGATTTAAGCTTGCAAGAAATGGATGTAATTTGGGAACAAGCTAAAAAAGAATTAAAATAATGGAACAAGAAAATTTTAGAGAAGTAATTTTTCAGTACCAAAGTAATATTACTAATGAAGAAGTAAACGAAGCGCTTTGGGCAGAAGTAATAAATGCTGAAGATGGTGTTTTTATGTTGTACAGCATTCCGTTGCACGGATTTTTAATTGCACCTGGCGATATTTTTGTTGCCGTTGAAGAGGAAATTGAGGGTGAAACTCATTTTGTTTTTGATCATGTAACCAATTATTCGGGCAACTCAGTAATTCAAGTTATTATTCCTTACGAAGATAACTCGACCGAGGTTGAACAAACGTTGAATACCTTAACAGAAAAAAATTGTCATATAGAAAAAATTTCTGACAATATTATTTTACTTGCTGTTCCTTTTGAAGTGAATTATCAAGAAGTTAAACAAGTTATTGAAGCTTTAGCTATTTCTGAAATGATTGATTATGCCGAACCAATTATTTCTGACAAGCACCAAGAAGATATAGAAGAAGCACAATTAAATAACTAATTTGTTAATAAAAAAATCCCGAAGGTTAACTTCGGGATTTTTTTATTAACAAATTGAGATTATAGAATTAATTTTTAAAATTTTCATGCACGTATTGGAATATGTAATCCATTGCGTTACCAAAAATAATCCAATTATAAACATCTTGATTGTTTATGTTTCTAATAGCAACGGATGTTCCATCGTAATTATAATACCCATTAAATGTACCGGTTCCTACACTAATAGGGCTTGGGTTACCAAAATATTGGTTGTTTGCATAATTTAAATTCCCCCAGTCAGGATTCATAAAAAATCCTTCACCAAATATCATTGTTTTTCTTTCAGGTTGGCTACCATTTCTAGGTAAATGTATTAATCCGTTTAAACTGCTTGGTAATGTTGCTGGTTCTATTCCAAGCCAAGATGAGTAATCATCTGCTCTTAAAAGCTTACCTTTTGCATTTCCAAACACACCATTCATGAACGGATTATTATCTGGTATGCTGCTATCAAAAACTGATGTGTAAATACTGTATTCATCCTCTGTCGTTGTTACGTTAGCATCATACGTTTGATTTAGTAATTTTTTTATAAAATTTTGATCATCTTGAGATTCAACCCAATAAACAAATCCTTTTTTGTTTTTAATGAAATCTACTAAAACACCTATTATTTCATCATTTGGATTCCAACTCCAACCAATTAATATAACCTGAACTCCTCTATTGTTAATATAATCTCTTAATTGAGTTGCATTTGGAGTTGTATTAAAAATATTTATCGACTCAATTTTTGACTTACCATTTGGACCAAAGTTTTGCGTGTTTCTTAAAGCTGATAAAATTCTGGCACTTGCTGTTCCTGCTACTAAAATTGATTTAGTTGGGATAACAACATTTATGTTTATGTTACAACTAACACCATTAACAGTTACAGTAAATGGTATTCTACCAGCACTTGTAGGCGTTCCTGTACCGTAAACACGTATATTTTGGGTGTTAGCACCTGTAAATGTACCGCTACCAGAAAAACTAAATCCAGGGTTTGTATCACTAGTTATTGTAATGTTATAATTTCCGGCAGATGTGCTTGTAACAGGTATGTCTATATAATGTGTAGCTGTTAATGGGCTGTCTAACCTGTACGTACCAGCAACTACACCCGCATCACAACTAATGTTACCTATTTTCGCATCATTTTCTAAAACATTTACAGTAGCTTCAACAGGGTTATCTATAATTCCCGTACCTGTAATAGGATAATTAAATACTCCGGCTTGTGCAGGAGGATTACCATTTGCAGATAATTTTAATTCAATATTATTTCCAGTTGTTAAATCAGTATCAAATAAACCATAATTTAAACCATTAACTGTTGTAGTTTGGAAGCTAAAATTACCTGGATTAACAACATCAATTAACATTGTAATTGTTTTACCTCTAGAACTTTCACCTCTTACTAGTTCATCTGCATGAATAACACGAATATTTTGGAAACTTACAGATGCAGGTTTAACTTCAACCGTTGCCTTACATGCGATTTCCTCATCGTTTATCGTAATGTTTAAGCTATCTGTACCAGGATTTCTAGGAGTCCCTGTTGCTGGTAATTGTATCAAATAGTTTCCAGCATTAGGGAAACGGCCACTTCTTTCAAAAAAGTAGCCAAGACTTGGATTACTTACTAAAATAGAGTAATCACCAGGTTCAACAACATTTAAAGTAATTTGTAAATAATTCCCTGCATCCATAGCTTTACCTACTTGGTAATCACCATATACTTCTACAGAGTTACAATTAGCAACAATAATTTCAGATGTACCTATGTCTCCACATAAAGAACGCCATCTGTTATTTTTGTAAAAGTTAAAGCAATCGGTATCAGTATTAAAAATTAATAGAGAATTAGGAACATTTGTTATTTCATCACGTTGTTTAGTTGTCATTCTAGGTAATAAAATACCTTTGTCTGCAGAATCAATTTCTAACTGAGCAGCATTATTAATTTGTTTTTGAAAACCAAGTCCAACTTGACCGCCGTGTACAATATTTTCAGAAAATGTTGTTGCGTCAACACCAGTTACATCTGCTTTCCATGGTTCTTCAGGGATTTCAATATTTTGTGTAGAGACAAATAGCTCCCAACTAATTCCGTTAAAGTAATAATATCCATCAGACTCAATGCCGTTGAATTTTGTTTTTGAATGTTCTGGTGCATTTTCAACATCAGAAACATAAATGATTGTTCCTTTTTGTTCTGGTCCGTATAAATCTGATTTAGTAATTAACTCTTGTAAAGTGAGTTTTGGAGCAATGATACCAGGAGCAACTTTTGTATTAGAAAGGTCATGTGCTACTTCTAAAGTAGCCTTTGGATTTGTTGTATTAATACCTACTTGACCATATACAATCCCAGCCTGTATAAAAATGGTAAAGATGATTAATTTTAATATTCTATTCATATTATTTAAAATTAAATTATCGATTGTTTATTACAATAAGTAATAGGAAAAGATATTGTTAAATTATGTTTTTATTGATGATGATTTATGGGTTAATGTTTGAATATTTTAAATAAATAACGATATTAAATTCATATTATTATAAATGTTTTTCTATATTGGAATTGATTTTAAATAAAGAAGCTTTTACTAACTAAGCTTTAGTTATAGAAATATTAGTTATGTGCTATACAAATCTGAAGAGTCTCACTAGAAGTTTATTTAAATATTTAATAGTATAAAAATTGAAATGATAGTAAATAAGAATTCTATGAGTAAATTATATGCTTTTGATAAATTAGTGATTAAACCTAAATAACTTGTTTAAAAAAAGCTAAAAGTAATTAATGATTAATTCTGACATTGCAAAAAGCTTGAGTTAGAGTCTTAACTGTTTCAATTTTATTGACTTTTATTGTTGATAATAATATCAAAATAAAAAAATCCCGAAGTTTACCTTCGGGATTTTTAATTATAAAATTGAGATTATAGAGTTAATTTTTAAAATTTTCATGCACGTATTGGAATATGTAATCCATTGCGTTACCAAAAACAATCCAATTATAAACATCTTGATTGTTAATATTTACAGGGCCAACCGTTGAACCATTATAGCCTATATACCCATTAAATGTACCTGTTCCAACACTAATAGGACTTGGGTTACCAAAATATTGGTTGTTTGCATAGTTCAGATTCCCCCAATCTGGGTTCATAAAGAAACCATTTCCATAAATCATTGTTTTTCTTGCTGGATATCCTCCATTCTGAGGCAATGAAATAAGTCCATTTAAAGAACTTGGTAATGTATTAGGTACAATTCCAATCCAAGATGCAGCATCATCCGCTCTTAAAACTTTTCCTTTTGCATTTCCAAACACCCCATTTAAAAATGGATTATTATCTGGTACCGAATTGTCAAATACGGAAGTGTAAATATTATATGCATCTGGTGTCATGGTTACATTTGCATCAAAAGCACTATCTAAAAGTCTTTTAATATATGTTCCATCACCTTGAGCTTCTACCCAATAAACAAAACCTTTTTTGTTTTTAATGAAGTCAGCTAATATACCTGTGATTTCTGTATTAGGATCCCAACCCCAACCGATTAATATAACCTGAACTCCTCTATTGTTAATATAATCTCTTAATTGAGTTGCATTTGGAGTTGTATTAAAAATATTTATCGACTCAATTTTTGACTTACCATTTGGACCAAAGTTTTGCGTGTTTCTTAAAGCTGATAAAATTCTGGCACTTGCTGTTCCTGCTACTAAAATTGATTTAGTTGGGATAACAACATTTATGTTTATGTTACAACTAACACCATTAACAGTTACAGTAAATGGTATTCTACCAGCACTTGTAGGCGTTCCTGTACCGTAAACACGTATATTTTGGGTGTTAGCACCTGTAAATGTACCGCTACCAGAAAAACTAAATCCAGGGTTTGTATCACTAGTTATTGTAATGTTATAATTTCCGGCAGATGTGCTTGTAACAGGTATGTCTATATAATGTGTAGCTGTTAATGGGCTGTCTAACCTGTACGTACCAGCAACTACACCCGCATCACAACTAATGTTACCTATTTTCGCATCATTTTCTAAAACATTTACAGTAGCTTCAACAGGGTTATCTATAATTCCCGTACCTGTAATAGGATAATTAAATACTCCGGCTTGTGCAGGAGGATTACCATTTGCAGATAATTTTAATTCAATATTATTTCCAGTTGTTAAATCAGTATCAAATAAACCATAATTTAAACCATTAACTGTTGTAGTTTGGAAGCTAAAATTACCTGGATTAACAACATCAATTAACATTGTAATTGTTTTACCTCTAGAACTTTCACCTCTTACTAGTTCATCTGCATGAATAACACGAATATTTTGGAAACTTACAGATGCAGGTTTAACTTCAACCGTTGCCTTACATGCGATTTCCTCATCGTTTATCGTAATGTTTAAGCTATCTGTACCAGGATTTCTAGGAGTCCCTGTTGCTGGTAATTGTATCAAATAGTTTCCAGCATTAGGGAAACGGCCACTTCTTTCAAAAAAGTAGCCAAGACTTGGATTACTTACTAAAATAGAGTAATCACCAGGTTCAACAACATTTAAAGTAATTTGTAAATAATTCCCTGCATCCATAGCTTTACCTACTTGGTAATCACCATATACTTCTACAGAGTTACAATTAGCAACAATAATTTCAGATGTACCTATGTCTCCACATAAAGAACGCCATCTGTTATTTTTGTAAAAGTTAAAGCAATCGGTATCAGTATTAAAAATTAATAGAGAATTAGGAACATTTGTTATTTCATCACGTTGTTTAGTTGTCATTCTAGGTAATAAAATACCTTTGTCTTCCGATGTAATTTCTAGTTGTGCAGATTGGTTAACTTCGGCTCGAAAACCAATGCCTATTTGTCCTCCGTGTACTATGTTTTCGTTAAACGATGTCGCATCTTCACCTGAAATAGCATTTTTCCATGGTTCTTCAGGGATTTCAATATTTTGTGTAGAGACAAATAGCTCCCAACTGATTCCGTTAAAGTAATAATAACCATCAGTTTCAATACCGCTTACGCTATTTTCTAAATTACCTGCTGAATCATGGACATCAGAAACATATAATATTGTTCCTTTTTGTGCATTTCCATACATATTAGTTTTAGCAATTAGCTCATTTATAGTTAATTTTGGAGCCATTATTCCAGGAGCAACTTTACTATTAGTTGCATCAAAAGCTACTTCAAAAGTTGCATTTGGTGTTGTTGTATTAATACCTACTTGTGCATAAATTATATTGACTTGAAGTAGTATAGATAAAACAATTAATTGTAATAGATTTTTCATCTTTTAATTATATTTTAATTATAAAAGTAATTTTGGCGTTATGTATATAATTTAGTTTGAACATTTGATGTGTTATTAACAAGGCAAATGCCAATTTTGTTTTTTACACTTTTTTTAGCGTTGTAATATGATTAAAGTCATGTTTTTACCTTAATGTATTTTTTTTTCATATAATATTCGTTTTATTTTATTTATGTACTCGAATTATGCAAAACAACGCTTTATATTATGAATCATAAAAAAATTAACTTTTAATTCGACAGCTTGTTAATTGTCATCGACAAACGACTCGTATTAATACATGTTTAATATGTTTTTAATATATTTCTAATGTGATTGGTAATTAACTTTGGCTTTTTCTTATAAAATAAAAAAGTCATCACTTTGTATGTGATGACTTTTGATTTTTTTTATATTTGAATAATGCCATTTATAGGAACAAAAAAACCGACTTATTTAAGTCGGTTTTTTGTATATATAAAAGTAATGCTTATAATTTTGCAAAAATGCTTTCCATTTTTTCTCTTTCTTCTTCTGCAAGGACATGGTCAATTAAAATACGACCAGAATGCTCATCAGTAATAATTTTTTTACGAGAAGCAATTTCCATTTGTACTTGCGGTGGAATGGTAAAGAATGAACCTGCAGATGCACCACGTTCAATAGAAACTACAGCTAAACCATTTTTAAAGTTAGAACGAATTCTGTCATAAGCAGCTAATAAACGTACTTCAATAGATTCGCGTAAAATGTTAGATTGGTCAACTAAAAAGTTTTCTTCACGCTCCGTTTCATTCATAATATCGTTTAATTCCGCTTTTTTGTGTTTTAAATGCACTTCACGAGTTTCTAAACGTTCTTTTGTTTGAGCTAAAATATCTTTTTTGTGTTCAATGTTTGCTTTACGTTCTTTAATTTGTTTTTGAGCTAATTCAATTTCAAGTTGTTGAAATTCTACTTCTTTTTCTAAAGCGTTAAATTCTCGGTTGTTACGAACAGAATCTTTTTGCTTTGTGTATTTTTTAATGTTTTCATTATGCTCATCAATTGCAATTTCTTTTTGCTTGATTTCTGCATTAATGTTTTCTAAATCTAGAGTTAGTTTCTCTAAACGAGTGCTTAATCCAGCAACTTCATCTTCTAAATCTTCAACTTCTAAAGGTAATTCTCCTCTAACATTTCTAATTTCATCTATACGAGAATCTACTAGTTGTAAGTCGTAAAGTGCACGTAGTTTTTCTTCTACACTTAGTTCTTTGATGTTTGCCATATATTAAAAATACTTAACTGGATTTGTGTTTTCTTCTGATAAAATAATCGCAAAATTACGTATTTTTTTTGTAATAAACTCATAAATGTAATTTTTTATAAATCTTTCACTTTCAAAATGACCAATATCACACAAAAGCAGTTTATTTTCAGCCTCATAAAACTGATGGTATTTTAAATCTGCTGTTAAAAATGCATCTGCACCTTGCGCTATTGCTGCATTAATTGCAAAACTTCCGCTTCCGCCTAAAACAGCCACGCGCTTTATGGGTTTGTTTATAAATTGAGAATGACGAATGCCTCCGCATTGCATAGTGCTTTTTACATGTTGTAAAAATTCTTGTTCGTTCATTGCCTTATCTAATTCACCAATCTGGCCTAAACCAATATTTTGGTGCGTATTGTCTAAACTTACAATTTGATACGCAACTTCTTCATAAACATGTGCAGAAAACAATGCTTGTAGTATTTTATTTTGAAGATGTTTTTCAAAAACTACTTCAATTTTTACTTCTGCTGTTTCTTCTAAGGTACCTGGAATGCCAACGGTTGGGTTTGATTTTTCATTTCCCATAAAACTACCAATGCCGTTGGAAACAAAACTGCACGAATCGTAATTACCAATTGCTCCAGCACCAGCATTAAACAAAGCTTTTTTAACGGCAATTGCATTTTCTGGCACAGTATACGTTGTAAGTTTTTTAATAAAATTTTCTTTCGGAACTAATATTTTACTATTTCTAATTCCTAACGCATCGCACATAATTTTATTTACCCCGTTTATATGATTGTCTAATGCGGTGTGCACAGCAAAAATTGCAACATCATTTTTTATGGCTTTAATTACTGCACGTTCAACATAATTTTTACCAGTTATTTTTTTTAGGCCTGAAAATAAAATAGGATGAAAACAAACCACCATGTTGCAGTTTTTAGCAAGTGCCTCGTCAATCACGCTTTCAAGCGCATCGTGGCAAATTAAAACACCGGTGCATGTGCGTTGTGCATCCCCAACTAATAAACCAACATTATCAAAATCTTCAGCGTAAGCCAAAGGAGTCATTTCTTCTAAAACCTGAATAATTTCTTTTATCCTCATGTTATAAGCAGTTGTTATTTTTGTAAAAATACTTAATTTCGTAGTATGAAAACAATTCGACGAGTTTTATATCCTTTTTCATTGCTTTATGCTGCAGTTACTGGGGTTAGAAATTTTTTTTACGATAAGGGTATTTTTAAAAGTACTGCCTTTTCGTTGCCTGTTATTGCTGTAGGTAATTTAAGCGTTGGCGGAACGGGTAAAACACCACAGATTGAATATTTAATTCGCTTGTTAAGCAATCATAACCTAAAATTAGCAACAATTTCTCGCGGTTACAAGCGTAAAACTAAAGGAATGGTTGTTGCTACTCCGATGCATACCGCTGCCGATTTGGGTGACGAACCTTTTCAGTTTTATTCTAAATTTAAAGATTTAACCGTAATTGCGAATGGAAATAGGGTAGAAGCCATTCAATATTTACTTGAGCAACCAAAATGCCCGGATGTTGTTTTATTAGATGATGCGATGCAGCATCGTAAAGTTAAAGCCGGTTTTTATGTAATGTTAACCGCTTATCAAGATTTTTTTTATTCTGATTTGGTTTTACCAGCTGGAAATTTACGCGAAAGCAAATGCGGAGCTAAACGTGCAAACTGCATTGTAGTAACCAAATGCCCGAGTGATTTAACTAATATAGAAGCCGAACGTATTAAAAATCGCATTAAAAAATATGCACCACAAATACCGGTTTATTTTTCTGCAATTGCTTACTATACATACATTTATAATCAAAAAGACCAACAATTGTTATCCGATTTAAAAGCAGATTATGTTTTATTGGCTGGAATAGCAAAACCCGAACCTTTTTTTAAACATCTAAAAAAAGAAAATACGTTGCTTTTAAGATATCCGGATCATCATAATTTTACAACGCAAGATATTGAAGATATTAAGCAAAAAGCTTCTGGTAAATTGATTATAACTACAGAAAAAGATTACGTGCGTTTGGTTGGTAAAATACCACAAAATCAATTGTATTATTTACCGATTCAAGCAACTTTTTTATTTGATGAAAGTGAAGCTTTTAATCAGCAAATTTTACGTTATGTTATGCCATCGATTTAAGCGTTAAAACTTGTGAAATGGTTTGATAAAATTTTTCAGACTGAAAAGGTTTTGTAATTACTTCATCCATACCAAAAGCCAATAAAGCTTCTCGGTTTTCGTTTAGCGAAATTGCCGTTAAAGCAATTATAGGTACAGTTGTATTAAATTTTCTAATTTCTTCAGCAGCAATGGTTCCGTTTATTCCCGGTAGGTGAATATCCATTAAAATTAAATCAAACGTGTTTTTTTGAGCAACGGTAATGGCATCATTTCCGTTTTCAACAGTTTCGTAGGTCATTTCTTTTTTAGACAACATTTTTTCGGTAATCATTTGATTAATTTTGTTGTCTTCAACAATTAAAACGTGTTTGTTATGTAAAACAGCTTCGTCATAATCAATTTTAACCGGAACAATTTCGGCTTTGTCACTAATTTGTTGTTCTAATGTTACCGAAAAAGTTGAGCCAACGCCCATTTCGCTTTCTAAACTAATATTTCCACCTAACAATTCAATCAAGCTTTTTACAATGGCTAAACCTAAGCCCGTGCCACCGTATTTACGATTAATTTCGACCGAACCTTGAGTAAAGTTTTCAAAAATAGTTTGTTGCTTTTCTGGCGATATACCAATTCCTGTATCTTTTACCTGCATCAGTAATTTGATGCTATTTTCAGCCTGTTCAATTTGTTTTATGGTTACCAAAACGCTTCCGTTTTTTGCAAACTTCATGGCATTACCAATCAGGTTCATAAAAATTTGAGAAATTTTGGTTGGATCTCCAATAAGCAATGGCGGAATGTTGGCATCAATTTCAAGTTTACAACTAACATCGTTAATACGCGATATTTCTGAAAACGATTCAATTATGTTTTCTAACAATTCACGAATGTTGTAAGTAATTTCTTCAATCTGAACGTTGCCAGATTCTACTCGGTTAATTTCTAAAATATCATTAATAAAACGCAACAAGTAATCACCAGAAAATTCTAAAGATTTTAAATAATGTAGTTGGGTTTCTTTCGGATTTTCCTCCAACAAAATATGGGTAATTCCGTTAATTGCATTTAACGGCGTACGCAGCTCGTGAGAAACGGTTGATAAAAATTCTGAACGCGCTTTGGTAGCTTTTTCGGCATTATTTTTAGCAATTTCTAATTCAGTATTTTTGTTTTGCAACAACAAGTTGATGCGCATTCTTTCCTTATTATTTCGGTATAAGGATAAAGATAATAACGAAAGAACCGATATTAAAGCAATACTCATAATGCTCATTAACTTAATAAATTGCACAGATTGCCCTCCGTTTTTTGTAATTGGTTTTTTACTTATAGAAGATAAGTTTGTGTTGTTTAAAATGGTAAAAGCATTTAAATCAGCAATTTGATTTTGATTTTCTACTTCAATATATTTTTTTAAATATGCTGTAGATTTATCTGAGTTTTTTTGTCGTAAATATAGGTTAGCCAAAGAAAGATAAACCGCTGATTTAATTTTATAATCAATTGTTTCATATTGTTTTTCAATATTTTCAAGGTTTTGTATGGACCAATAAATACTATCTGCAGAAACTAAATTTGATAAATTAACGTAGGCAATTATTGTATTTTTATCGATGCGCTTCAGATCAATAATTTTTTTATATACTGCTTTTGCGTTATCAATTTTACCTAGTTTTTCAAACAAATATGCGCGATCAATTAAAATAGAACTTATGTTTTTTATTCTATGTTCCGGATCAAGCTGTTTGTATATATTACTCGAAATGGAAAAGTTTTCTTCTGCCTTTTCAAAATCATTAAGCTCAGCGTATAAAACGGCAAGTTTATAATATGCTAAAGCTTCAATCTTTTTATTAAATTTTTTAGATATAGAAATACTTCTGCGCAAATTTCTTTCGGCTTCCTTGTACTCATTCTGATTCAGTAAAATTGAGCCAACAGCAAAATACGATTCTGCAATTTGTGGTCTTAAAGAATTGCGAATGGCATATCTTTTTGCTTTTTGTGCGTAAGCAAGCGCTTCGTTGTATTTCTTTTGATTATTTAAGCTATTTGATGCTTCAATATAATAACTAACGCTGTCGTTTTTAACCACATCGGTAGTAGTAAAGGCATGAGCTTTTACTTGCGGGGTTAATAAAAGTAGAAATAAAAAAATACGGAGGATTATATATTTCAAAATTATTTCAGGCTTAGTTTTAGCTAAAAATAGTAATTTTAATTTGAAGTTAAAATATAAAACCCAACAAAAAAGCGAATCTGGTTTTTCAGATTCGCTTTTTTACTATTTTTTATGATGTAAAAATGTAATAAGATCGATTAAACGTGATGAATATCCTATTTCATTATCGTACCAACCTACAACTTTTACCATCTTATCTAAGCACGAAGTAAGTTGTGCATCAAATAAACATGAATGCGTATTTCCTAGCACGTCAACTGAAACAATAGGATCTGTTGTGTAATCTAAAATACCTTTTAATTCGTTTTCAGCCGCTTTTTTAAATGCTGCGTTTATTTCATCCTCAGTAACCTGATTGGTTACATAACAGGTAATATCTGTTAACGATCCGTCAGGAACCGGAACACGAATACCGCCTCCGCCAATTTTACCTTGATATTCCGGAAAAATTTTGGTTAATGCTTTTGCCGCACCTGTTGTTGTCGGAATTATAGATTGTGCCGCACCGCGAGCTCGACGTAAATCTTTGTGCGGTTGGTCATGTAAACTTTGATCGGTGGTATACGAATGCACCGTAGTAACAAACGCTTGTTCTATACCACAAAGCTCCTTAATAATTTTTATCATAGGCGCTGCATTGTTGGTGGTACAACTTGCGTTAGAAACAATAAGCTCACTACCGTCTAAAATAGCTTCGTTTACGCCTAAAACTACGGTTTTTATGCTATCTTCTTCGGGTGGAGCCGATAAAATAACACGTTTAGCACCAGCTTTTATATGCTGGTAAGCCAAATCGTAAGTTTTAAATTTACCTGTACTTTCAACTACAAAATCAATATCTAAAGCTTTCCAATCTAAATGTGTTATTTCACGTTCGTGAAAAAATAAAACGTTTTGATTATCTACTTGAATAGCTTGTTCTGTAAACGAAATTTTGTTTGGTAAAACTCCATGTATGCTATCGTATTTTAACAAATGCGCCATGGTTTTGTTGTCGGCAATATCATTAATTGCTACAACTTGTATTGTTGGGTGGTTGAGTAAAAGTCGAAATAAATTACGGCCAATACGTCCAAATCCATTAATTGCAATTTTAATGTTTTGCATTCTTTACTCTAAAAATTATAATTATAAAATATGTTTTTGTGCGTGGTACGAAGAACGAACCAATGCACCGCTTTCTACATGTCTAAATCCTAAAGCTTTTCCAATTTCTTCGTATTTAGCAAATTGTTCTGGCGTAATAAATTCTTTAACAGGTAAATGTTTTTTACTTGGTTGTAAATATTGCCCAATAGTAACCACATCTACATTTGCGTCGCGTAAATCGTGTAAAGTTTGAATTACTTCATCTTCGGTTTCTCCTAAACCAAGCATAATTCCGGATTTTGTACGACGAATTCCATTTGCTTTTAAGTATTTTAAAACTTCTAAGCTTCGGTCGTATTTTGCCTGAATACGTACTTCGCGTGTTAATCGGCGAACCGTTTCCATGTTGTGCGATACAACTTCTGGGTTTGCTTCAATAATGCGATCAATATTTCTTTCAATTCCTTGAAAATCTGGAATTAAAGTTTCCATCGTAGTTTCAGGATTCATACGGCGAACCGCTTTTACCGTTTCATACCAAATAATAGAACCGCCATCTTTTAAATCATCACGATCTACCGAGGTTAAAACTGCGTGTTTAATTTTCATGATTTTTATAGAACGAGCAACTTTTTCTGGCTCATCCCAATCTACCGTTTCCGGACGACCGGTTTTAACACCACAAAATCCGCACGAACGGGTACAAATGTTACCCAAAATCATAAACGTTGCAGTTCCGTCACCCCAACATTCGCCCATATTAGGACATGATCCTGAAGTACAAATTGTATTTAAGCTATATTTATCTACTAATCCTCTAAGTTCTGTATATTTTTTACCAGTAGGTAGTTTTACGCGCAACCATTTTGGCTTGCCAGTTGCTGGTTTGTTATTTTCTAAAACACTTTCCATAGTATTATTTTTTGCTTTACAAATATACGTAATGTATTTAAGCTAATAAACCTGTTTTGATTTTATATAAAACAATATGTTTAAAAATAAAAAAAATGTATTATTGTAAACTGAACTTTATTAAACATACAATTATGGATTATCCTAAAACACCAGTTGATCGCTGGGTAGTTGAACCAATTAACAAGTTTATAAGCCAATCTACAACCAGCGGAATTGTTTTATTTGTAGCAGCGGTTGTTGCTATATTTTTTGCTAATTCGCCTTGGGCAGAATGGTACCAAAACATATGGCAAAACAAAATAGGTATTAGTTTTAATGACGAATTAGGTTTAAACCTTTCCTTACATCATTGGATTAATGATGGGTTAATGGCTATTTTCTTTTTTGTGGTTGGTTTAGAGCTAAAGCGCGAATTAACCAATGGCGAATTAGCATCACCTAAAAAAGCCATGTTACCTATTTTTGCTGCAATTGGCGGAATGGTAGTGCCAGCTTTGTTTTATGCTTTTTTTAATGCTGGTACAGATGCAGCTCATGGCTGGGGAATACCAATGGCAACTGATATTGCTTTTGCCTTAGGTGTTTTATACATTTTAGGAGATAAAGTACCAACTTCGTTAAAAGTATTTTTAACCGCTTTAGCTATTGTTGATGATTTAGGAGCAGTTGTTGTAATTGCATTATTTTATACCTCGCAAATTTCAATGCTTCATTTAGGAATCGGATTGGCGCTTTTTGGCGTTTTGTTACTTGCTAACCGATTAGGAGTTAAAAATATTTTATTTTATGCCATTATTGGTATTGGCGGTATTTGGGTTGCTTTTTTACTTTCTGGCGTTCATGCAACTATTGCAGCTGTTTTAGCCGCATTTGCAATTCCAACAAACGCAAAGGTTGATGAAAATTATTTTTCAAAGAAAATGACCGCTTTGCGCGATAAATTTGTATCTATTGATCCAGAAAATAAGCAAGAAAAGTTAACCGACGTACAAATTAGTACGATTGAAGATATGGCAACTTTGGCAAAAGATGCTGTTCCGCCATCTCAACGTTTAGAACATGGCTTACATGGTTTTGTTAGTTTTATTGTAATGCCTATTTTTGCTTTAGCAAACGCAGCAATTCCTATTTCATTTGATAGCGGAATTTCTAACGTAACCTTAGGTGTAGCTTTAGGTTTGTTTTTAGGAAAAGTTATTGGTATTGCTGGTTTTACGGTGCTATTAATTAAATTAAAAGTTACTTCTATGCCAAAAGGTATGACATTTATAAACCTTTTAGGAATCGCATTTTTAGCAGCTATTGGTTTTACCATGTCGTTATTTGTAACAGAATTGGCTTTTGATGTACAATTGCATCCTGAATATCCTGGGCAAGCAAAACTTGGTATTTTAATAGCTTCGTTATTAGGCGGAGTAATTGGTTATTTTATTTTGAAGTTAAGCGCAAAAAAACGCGCAGCATAAATACAATAAAAAAAGTCCTTGAAATTTCAAGGACTTTTTTTATTTCTTTTTCTCAATAATTTCTGCCAACAATTTACGAGCACGTAGCAACCTAACTTTTACGTTAGATAACGATTCGTTTAGTTCATCAGCAATTTCCTGATAAGATAATTCCTGAAAATATCGAAGCTGAATTATTTCTTGATAATCGGGTTTTAATTGTTTGATGCAATCTAAAAGCTTTTTTAAGTTTTGTTGCTGAATAATTTCATCTTCAATAGTTGGGGTTGTATCTGCAATGGCGTGCGTGCTAGAAATATTATCTTCATCATCTATTTCAATAAAATTTTGCGTTCTGTTTTTTCTTAAAAAATCAATATGTACATTTTTAGCAATTGCAATAAGCCAAGTATTAAACGCAAACTGATCGTTGTATTGAGCTAATTTATCAAAAGCTTTAGAAAACGTTTCAATAGTAATATCTTCAGCAATGGTTTCGTTTTGCGTGCGTTTTAAAATAAAGTGATAAACTTCATTCCAGTAGGTATGTAATAAATAGGTAAAACCTACCTGATCGCCTTGCATGGCTTTAGATATGTTTAATTTAAGCTTAATAAATTTTATTTCCAATGTACTGGTTTTGAAAATTTGTTATGTATAAAAACAGAAAACTGTGTAAAAATAAGCGTAACTTCTAAAAACGGATACCAATAAACTACATCTTTTTCGTGCAATTTACCGGCACCGCATCCAACAGAAATCCATGTAAATAAGTAGCGAAATGCAATTAAAGCGGTAACCAAAATCCATTGGTGCTGGGTTACCAACAAAACAATAGCTAAAATAAAGAAGCTTATGTTACATGCATAAAAAAGTGCTAATTGCGCTTTGTCAAAAAACTTATAATGTGATGCGGTTGAAACGTGACGGCGTTTTTGTCTGTACCAAGAGTTAAACGTAGTTTTAGGTTCAGAAATTGTAAAGCTTTCTAAACTATAACAAATTTCAGTATTGTTTTTGGTTGCCGCTTGATTAATAAACAAATCATCATCTCCAGATCGGATGCTCATATGATCTATAAAGCCGTTTACTTTATAAAATTCACTTTGGTTGTATGCCAAGTTGCGGCCAACGCCCATATAAGGTTTTCCTTTTTTTGCCCACGAAAAATACTGAATGGCTGTTAACAAGGTTTCGTATCGAATTAATTTGTTTAACAACGAACCTTTAATTTTTTTGTATTTACCGTACCCTAAAACAATTGTTTTTTTCTCGGTAAAATGAGCGGTCATTTCTGCAATCCATTGGTTTGACGGAATAAAACAATCGGCATCAGTAAATAACAAATACGGTTTTTTTGCTGTTTTTATACCTAAAGTTAAAGCGTATTTTTTGTTGCCCCAAAAAGCTTCGTTGTTTTCTACTTTTACCAATCTGATTTTGCTGTGCTGTTTCTCAAATTCTTCAAAAATTTCTAATGTTTCATCGCTTGATGCATCATCAATTAAAATAATTTCGAAATCAGGATAGTTTTGATTGAGTAATTCAGGAATTAAACGCGTTACGTTTTCTGCTTCATTTTTGGCACAAACAATTACAGAAACCGGAACGTGATTCGGATTTTTTTTCTCCGCTTTTTTAAAGCTAAATACCGAAAAAATGCCGATGTAATAAATAAATTGAAGAACAATTATTCCTATAAAAATATATAATAATATATCTAAAAACATATGTGTTTTGCTGAAATTTAGGTTGCAAAAGTAAGTAAGTTTACTTTTGTTTTGAGTTAATTTTAAAGGTTATTAAATAATATTTACTTCGGCCTCAATAGCTACACCAAATTTATTGAAAACTTGTTGCTGTATTTCTTGGGATAATGCTAACAGCTCTTGCCCAGTAGCACCGCCATAATTTACTAAAACCAATGCTTGTTTGTTATGTACGCCAGCATCACCTTTTTTAAAACCTTTATAACCGGTTTGTTCTATTAGCCAACCTGCTGGTATTTTAACCAAGCTTTCATTCACGGTATAAAACGGAACTTCCGGATATTTAGTTTGTATTTGAGTTAAAATAGATTTTTCTACAATTGGATTTTTAAAAAAACTACCTGAATTACCAATAACTTTTGGATCTGGTAACTTACTTTGACGAATTGCAATTACGGCGTCGCTAACATTTTTAATGGTTGGATTGGTAATTTGCATGCTTTGTAGTTGCGCTTCAATTACTCCGTATTGGGTGTGAATTTGATGCTCGTTGTTTGTTAATTGAAAAGCTACCGAAACAATAATGTATTTGTTTTTTAGTTCTTTTTTAAAAATAGATTCTCGGTATTCAAATGCACATTGGGCGTTTGTAAAGGTTACTATTTCACCTGTTGCAACTTCAACGGCTTTGCAATACAATAGGATATCTTTTATTTCTACTCCGTAAGCACCAATGTTTTGAACCGGAGTTGTACCAACGTTTCCAGGAATTAACGAAAGGTTTTCTAACCCGCCTAGGTTTTGGGCTATGGTAAATAAAACAAATTCATGCCAATTTTCTCCCGCATTCGCCTCGATAACCGTATGTTGGTTTGTTGAACTTACGGTGGTAATTCCTTTAATATTAATGTATAAAACTAGGGCATCAATATCTTGAGTTAATAACATATTGCTACCACCGCCTAAAATAAATAGCTTTTCGTTTTTAAATTCTTTTAAAACCGATTGAAGTTGTGAAATGCTTACAATTTCAATAAACATTTTGGCTTTTGCATCAATACCAAAAGTGTTGAAATTTTTTAAAGAAACGTTATATGTAATCATAAATTAGGTTGTGCTGTTTGCTACCAAACGTGGTACTTGCTTACGCAAAAGTAAGTACTTGTTTGCATATTAAAAATACCAAAATTAAAAGATTATGAACAATAAAGCGAAATGATATCATTTCGCTTTATTGTTCATAATTGTTTGTTAAGTAATTCACGCAACTCAGGTTCAGTAACTAAACCTTCGCGTTCAAAAACTAAGGTGCCGTTTTTATAAATTAAAACAATAGGTAGTGCTTGGTAACCAAGCTGGGTAACTAATTGTTTGTTTTGGTCGGCATCAATTTTTAGTACTTTAACCTGATCTTTATAATCAGTTTTAAACTGTTCAATATATGGTGCCATAATTTTACATGGCGCACACCAATCTGCATAAAAATCTACTAAAACTACAGGTGCATCGCTTACCATTTCGGTATATTCAGCTGCTGTAAATTGATCAGGCTGCGTTGCTGGCGTATGGTTTTTATACCAATTCATGTAACCGCCATCTAGCTCAATAACTTGTCTGAAACCAAGAGCAATTAGCTTGTCCGAAGCTTTTTTGCTTCGGCCACCACTAAGGCAGTAAATATAAATGGGTTGATTTTTGTCTAATTTTTCAACTTCTTCTGTAAAGTTTGCATTGTTCCAATCAATGTTAAGAGCATCGGCAATTTTACCTTCGTTGTATTCTTTTGGGGTGCGCACATCAACCAATTGAATGTTGTTGTTTTCTTGAATGGCATTTTCAAAAGTTGCAACATCTACCAAGGCATAATTTTCAGATTTTGTTTGGCTGTTGCACGATGCAACGGTTATTGCTATAACTAAGCTGGCAATTTTTAAAGCTTTTATCATAAATTATAAATTAAATATTTTATAGGTTTGTAAAGTTTTCTTTACAATATCTTCTGTTCTGTCGGCATGCGTGTCCGAAATAAAAAGTTGGCCAAAGGTTTCGTCGTTAACCATTTCAACAATTTTTTCTACGCGTTGCGCATCTAATTTATCAAAAATATCATCGAATAGTAAAATAGGAGCAACGCCCGATTGCTTTTTAATAAAATCAAATTGCGCCAATTTTAAGGCAATAAGTAATGATTTTTGTTGTCCTTGAGAACCAAATTTTTTAATCGGATGATCATGTATTTCAAACAACAAATCATCTTTATGAATGCCAACGCTGGTATATTGTAACGCTCGGTCTTTGGCTAAATTATCGGTAAGTAATTGTTCTAAGTTGTTTTCAAACAATTGCGAATCGTATTTAATTATAACCTTTTCGGCACCATTGGTTATTTTTTCGTGATATGTGTTAAAAATAGGTTCAAATTGCTTGATAAATTCGATGCGTTTGTTGTGAATAATCTGACCTAAACTGCTAAGTTGTTCGTTATAAATTTCTAGCGTTTCGGCATCAAACGTACGATTAATAAAAAAATATTTTAAAAGAGCGTTGCGCTGCTGAATGATTTTTTGATAAGAAATAATTTCTTGCAAATACACCGGATCTAATAATGAAATTACGCTGTCTATAAATTTGCGTCGGGTTTCACTACCATCAACAATTAAATCCTGATCTGAGGGCGAAATAATAACTAACGGAATAAAACCAATATGTTCAGAAAAACGTTCGTACGGTTTGCCATTCTTCTTTAATATTTTCTTTTGTCCGCGTTTTAAACTGCAAACAATTTGATGTTCGCGTTCTTCTTTTTCAATCAAGCCTTCAATAACAAAAAAATCTTGTCCGTGGCGAATATTTTGTACTGCCAACGGGTTAAAGTAGCTTTTGCCGTATGCTAAATTATAAATAGCATCTAAAATGTTAGTTTTACCAATACCGTTTTTACCCACAAAACAATTAATTTTGGCATCAAATTCTAACGATTTCTCTTCAATACTTTTATAATTGAATAATGTAAGCGATTTTAAGTGCAATGAAAGTTTTTTTAATAATTAAGATTTCTATATTTGTAAAAGCAAAATTATGAAAATATAAGTTGTTAGAACTTTTATATATGAATAAAAATTATATTTTTGCGGTCAATAAATTCTTAATAAATGGCAACATACAATAAAAGAGGTTATAAACAACCAAAACCTGAAGACGAAAATACTGAAAACCAAGTAAATCAATTTGATGAGGTAGTAGCTGATGGAAGTGCTACCGCAGAAATTTTTAATACATTAGATGACAAAGCCGGACGCATTGAAGGTTTTGTAGCTAAAAACCAAAAACTTATTTTTGGAGTTGTAGGTGCTTTTGCAGGAATTGCATTGGTTTATGGATTATATTTTAAATTTGTTGCTGAACCGAATGACAAAGAAGCAGCGAACGAAATGTTTCAAGCACAACAATATTTTACACAAGCAGAACAAGGTTTTGTAGCAGATTCTTTATATAACTTAGCTTTAAACGGAGGAGAAGGTAAATACGGATTTTTACGTATTATGCAAGATTACTCGGGTACGGAAGCAGCTAATTTAGCACAATATTATGCTGGTTTAGCGTATTTAAATACTGGTAAATATAAAGAAGCTATTGCACATTTAGAAAAATATAAGGCAAACGATAACATTACCAAACCTTTAGCTTTAGGCGCTATTGGAGATGCGTTTGTTGAAAACGAACAAAAACAAGAAGCTCTAGCTTATTACATTAAAGCTTTTAAAGCAGATAATAACGATTTTACAACGCCTCGTTTTTTATTTAAAGCAGGAACTTTAGCTTTAGATTTAGGTAAAAAAGAGGAAGCGTTAAAATACTTTACCGATATTAAAGAACAATACGCAACTTCTATTGAAGGTGCAAATATTGACGGATATATTGGTTTAGCACTTTAATAATATTATGGCAACAGCTAATACAAACCTATCAAACTACGACAATACACAATTGCCAAACGCTAAAAATTTTAAATTTGGTGTGGTAGTTTCGGAGTGGAATGATAAAATTACAAACGGGCTTTATCAAGGAGTTTTTGAAACTTTAATTGATTGCGGTGCCTTACCAGAAAACATTATTCGTTGGGATGTACCCGGAAGTTTTGAACTTGTTTTTGGAGCCAAAAAAATGCACCAAACCTTACAACTTGATGCCGTAATTACAATTGGTTGCGTAATTAAAGGCGAAACCATGCATTTTGAGTTTGTTTGTGAAGGAGTAACACAAGGAATTAAAGATTTAAATGTAAAATTTGATATTCCAACAATTTTTTGTGTGTTAACAGATAATACCGAACAACAGTCTATTGACAGAAGCGGTGGTTTACATGGCAACAAAGGCGTAGAAGCTGCGGTTGCTGCATTAAAAATGATCGCATTAAATACAAAATAATATTTTAGTATAGAATTTATTAAAAAAACTGCAAAATTACTTTGCAGTTTTTTTTATGAAGTAAAAGTAAAAAAAGGTTGTCGAATTTCGACAACCTTTCTGTATTAATATTCACCTGTTCTGTTTGGTGATTTTGGTGCTGGCCATTCTAATCTTTTTCCTTGATTATCTAATGGCATTACTCGTTTTTCGCGAGAAACTTCATCTTCTTCCTGAGCAGCTTGGTACGTTAAAATTGCTGTCGCAATTACATTTCGTGTAACTTCGTTAAACATAATTTTATCATAGCTGTCGCGGTTTGTGTGCCATGTATATGTACCATAACCCCAACTTTGTGTACCTAAGTTAAAAGCCGGAACGCCATAAGCTAAAAACGCTGCATGATCTGTTCCGCTGCTTGAAGGCATTCCCGGAAAATTGGTGTTAATATGTTTTGTTATATCGGTAGGAACTTGGTTTAACCATTTGCCTAAATATTCGTACGAATCAGCAAAACCTTGTCCGCTAATGTTTGTTATGCGTCCTGTTCCAGAATCTTGATTAAAAGCAACCAATGTTTTCTCCATAATTTCAGGATGATCTTCTGCGTATGCTCTAGATCCGTTTAAACCTTGTTCTTCAGAACCCCAGTGACCAATTACAATTGTACGTTTTGGGTTTGGTAAAACTTCTTTTAAAATGCGTGCAACTTCCATCATTAAAATAGTTCCGGTTCCGTTATCACAAGCTCCTTGTGAACCATCCCACGAATCTAAGTGAGCAGAAAGTAAAACATATTCATCCGCCTTTTCAGTTCCAGGAATAACAGCTACGGTATTAAACGTTTCTGTTTCACCAAAGCTTTTAGAATTTGCAGCAATTTTAATTCTTGGTTTTTTACCGTTTTCTGCTAAACGATATAGTAAACCATAATCTTCTAAAGAAATATCTACCGTAGGAATTTTTTCTGTGCGTGAGCTAAAAATTCTGTTTGCTCCTAATTCTCCCGACCAATACGATAAAACAATTCCGCTTGCTCCGGCTTTTTCTAAAGCTTGCTGAAATTCTTTCGCATTTAATCCGGTTGCTTTCATGCTTGCATTCCATTTTTCATCGGCCTGCTTTTTCTCTTGCATGATAAGTTCGTAATCGCCTGGTAGAGATTGATCTTTTAACTGATGATTTGGACGCCCGTATTTTTGATACATGGATGCTAAAACAATTTTTCCTTTTACCTTCGGTAACCAAGCTTTAAACTCGGCTTCATTTTTAAAGTAGGGAATAGTAATAACCTCTGCTTCAACCGGTTTCTTTAAGTTCGCATTCCAAGCCAACTGTTGGCCTTCTAAGCTTTTAATTCTCGGGTAAGTCATTTCAATGGTTTGTGTACCACGTTGCCATGATTTCCATTTCCCGTACGGCTGATTTTCAGCTTCAATTCCCCATTTTTTATAGGTGTCAATTACCCAGTCGTGCGCTTGTTTCATTTCGGGTGAACCAACCAACCTTGGGCCAATAACGTCAACTAATTCAAAAGCAAGGCTTTCTAGCTGTGATTCGTTGTTCGCTTTGTTAATAATTTGTTGTACATAAGCTGGAGCATTTACATCTGCCTCAACTTGCTGTGCGTTCATGCAAACGCTTGATAAGAAAGCGCTTACAAAAACAGTCGTAGTGATTTTTGAGTGGTTTAACATTTAATTTGGTATTTGTGTTAGTTATAAGTATTAGTTTGCAAAAAATACGATAAATATCATTATAAATTGAAAAAAAGGCGCGAAATTTGTTTCTTATATTTTTTCAAGCTTTCTGACATGAATAAACCCTCAAGATTATTTGATTTACCTTTATACCAATCCCAAACATATCCGGATTTAAAAATTTTTAATTTTAAAAAAGATGGTGTTTGGCAAGGCTATACTGCGTTAGAATTTTTAGATAAAGTAAATGCCGTTTCACGTGGTTTACTAGCTTTAGGTGTTAAACCTAACGATAAGGTTGGGTTGATTTCTGAAAATAGAGTAGAGTGGAACATGTTAGATTTTGCCATTCAACAAATCGGCGCTGTAGTTGTTGCAGTTTACCCTAATATATCTGTAAGCGATTACCTTTTTATTTTTGATGATGCTGAGATTAAAACTTGTTTTGTAAGTAATGAAAATTTATATGATAAAATTAAAACCTTACAAAACGATTTACCTTTATTAAAAAACATTTATACGATTGATGTTTATCCTGGAATTCCGTGTTTAAACGAAGTAATTCATTTAGGTGCAAATACCGATCAAACGCAAGTTGATGCGTTAAAAGCAGCCGTTGATGTAAATAATTTAGCAACTTTAGCTTACACATCTGGAACTACCGGTAATCCAAAAGGCGTAATGTTAAGTCATAAAAATATTATGGCCGATATGTACAGCAGTGAATATTCTTTTCCGGTTGAATCGTACGATCGTGCATTAACTTTTTTACCTGTTTGCCATGCGTACGAGCGTTTGTTTCATTATGTATATATTTACAAAGGCGTTTCTATTTGGTTTGCTCAATCTATGGAAACCATTGGTGAAGATATGAAAGAGGTAAAACCTCATATTTTTTCTGCTGTTCCGCGTGTGTTAGAAAAGGTTTACGAAAAAATTATGGCCAAAGGGCACGAGCTTACCGGTATCAAACGAAAACTTTTTTTCTGGGCTATTGCGCTGGGTAAAAAATACGATTTTGATAACCGTTCGCCTTGGTATAATTTTCAATTGGCCATTGCCAGAAAACTAATTTTCTCTAAATGGCGCGAAGCAATTGGTGGTGAAATAAAAGCCATTTCATCAGGTAGTGCAGCAATTCAGCAAAAACTAATTCGTATTTATACTGCTGCTGGTATTAATATTTACGAAGGCTATGGGTTAACCGAAGCTGCGCCTTGTATTGCTGTAAATTGTTTTAAGCGCGGCATGAAGTTGGGTACCGTTGGTGTTCCGTTAATTAACATTGACGTAAAAATTGCTGATGATGGCGAAATTTTAGTTAAAGGCGATAATGTAATGCAAGGCTATTACAAAAACCAAAAAGCGACTGATGAAGTATTAATTGATGGTTGGTTGCATACTGGTGATATTGGAACTTTTGTTGACGGAAAATATTTAAAAATTACCGATCGTAAAAAAGAAATTTTTAAAACATCGGGCGGTAAATATATTGTACCGCAATATATTGAAAGTAAATTGGTAGAATCGCCATTAATTGAGCAAATTATGGTAGTTGGCGAAGGCGAAAAGTTTCCCGGAGCATTTGTAGTACCTAATTATCCTAATTTATTAGAATGGGCTAAAGCCGAAGCACCAAACTTAGCTATTTTATCTAAAGAAGCTTTTTTAACTGACGCGTTGGTTTTTGCTAAGTTGCAAGATGAAATAACAACTTATAATGTACATTTTGGCAACTGGGAACAAATTAAAAAGTTTGCTGTTATTCCTAATGAATTTACCATTGAAGGTGGTGAATTAACTCCAACCTTAAAGTTTAAACGCAAGTTTATTACAGCGAAATATAAAGAATTTTACGATAAAATATTCAAATAAAAAAAGCGACCATTTGGTCGCTTTTTTTATTTATGCTTATGATATTGTATTTTGTTTATTTGCTCGTATTACCAAGTAAATACCAACTAGTATAAACGGAATACTTAACCATTGTCCGGTTGAAAAAACGCCTAAAACTGATTCAAATCCCCCTTGGCTTTCTTTCACAAATTCTACTATAAAACGTACCGTCCAAAGTAAAATTAAAAACACGCCAAAAATAAGTCCAGATTTTAAACGCGCATCTGTTTTCCAGTACATATAATATACAATAATGAAAACAATTAAATAACCAAAAGCTTCATACAATTGCGTAGGATGTTTTGGTGTTACGCGCTCTAAAAATTCAGAAAATTGCGGATTAGTTGCTATTTGATTGTACGCTTCATTAATGTTGTTGTTTTGTGTAATAGCAAACGCATCTTGTGGTGAATATTTATCGCGTAAAAATCGAATTCCTAATTTAGATGTTGTTTCGTACCCAATAATCTCAGAGTTAAAAAAGTTTCCTAATCTTACAAAAACACCTCCAATTGCTACCGGGATTGCAATACGATCTAAAATCCATAAAACCGGTTTGTGAATTATTTTTTTAGAATAATACAACATTACTAAAATAATTGCAATAGCAGCTCCGTGTGAAGCTAAACCTGCAAAGCCAGTAAATTGAAATTCGGGCTCAAAACGCACAGGTAAAATTATTTCTAGTAAATGATGTTTGTAATAATCCCAATCGTAAAAAAATACATGGCCTAAACGTGCACCTAACAAGGTTGCCACAATCATGTAAATAAATAAGGTATCTAATTTTTCTATTGATTCTTCTTCTCGTACATATATTTTTTTCATTATGTAAAAGCCCAATGCAAATGCAATAACAAACATTAAGCTGTAATAACGAATCATTATAAAACCTAAATCAAATCCTTCCGACGGATTCCATAGCATGTTTAACGTGTAAATCATAAAAATTATTTTAGTTAAGGTACTGGGTCATATCCTTTTCCGCCCCACGGATTACAACTTATTATACGCTTTAATCCTAACCAACTGCCTTTAAAAATACCGTGCTTTTGTAAAGCTTGGTAGGTATATGTGCTGCATGTTGGCGAATACCGACAAGCGCTAGGAAAAAAAGGAGATATGCAAAGTTGATAAAAACGAATTAGGGTTAAAAATGGAAATATAACTATTTTTCTTACCATGGTATAAAGTAAATAAAAAAGATGGAATTAATCCATCTTTTTAAATATTAATTTATTGTAAATGTTGTACCGTCTTTACTGTCTTTTAACTGAATGCCGAGCGCTAAAAGCTTATCTCGAATTTGATCTGACAATGCCCAGTTTTTATCGGCACGTGCCTGATCGCGCATTTCGATTAACATATGCATAACGCCATCTAGTTTTACTGAATTTCCTGATGAAGATTCTTGCTCATCTTGTAAGCCTAAAACATCAAAAACAAAACCTTGTAAGGTTGTAGTTAAATCTGCTAAATCGGATGCAGAAATTGTTTCTTTTCCGTCTTTTACCGAATTGATGAATTTAACCGCTTCAAAAATGGTTGCAATTAAAATCGGACTATTAAAATCGTCATTCATTGCATCGTAACAAGTTTGTTTCCAAACGGCTAAATTAAAAGTGCTTGTTTGGGCTGCTGTAGGTAAGCTTTTTAAGCTACGCATCGCTTCCATCAATCTGTAAAAACCTTTTTCTGAAGCAGAAATAGCTTCGTCAGAAAAATCTAAAATGCTTCTGTAATGTGCTTGTAATATAAAAAAGCGTGCAACCGTTGGTGAAAAAGCTTTTGACAACACGGTATTATCACCCGTAAAAAGCTCACGGGGTAAAATATTATTTCCGGTTGATTTGGCCATTTTTTTACCATTTAAGGTTAACATGTTGGCATGCATCCAATAATTTACTGGTGTATGTCCGCAACTTGCTTCGCTTTGCGCAATTTCACATTCGTGATGCGGAAATTTTAAATCCATTCCGCCACCGTGAATATCAAAGGTTTTGCCTAAATATTTAGTGCTCATGGCTGTACATTCTAAGTGCCAACCCGGAAACCCGTCGCCCCATGGTGAAGGCCAACGCATAATATGTTGCGGTTCAGCTTTTTTCCATAAAGCAAAATCTTGTGCGTTGCGTTTGTCCGACTGTCCGTCTAAATCACGCGTGTTGGCAATCATTTCTTCTAGGTTACGCCCAGAAAGTTTACCATATTCGTGCGATTCGTTAAACTTAACAACATCAAAATAAACCGATCCGTTTACTACGTAAGCAAATCCGTTTTCAATAATTTCGTTTATAATCTGGATTTGTTCAATAATATGTCCCGTTGCAGTTGGTTCTATGCTAGGTTCTAAGTTATTAAACATGGAAAGAATTTGATGAAAATCTACCGTGTAACGTTGTACAACTTCCATCGGTTCAATTTGTTCTAATCTTGCTTTTTTGGCAATTTTATCTTCGCCTTCGTCTGCATCATCTACCATATGGCCTACGTCGGTAATGTTACGTACGTAACGCACTTTGTAGCCTAAGTGTTTTAGGTAACGGTATACTAAATCAAACGAAATAAAAGTTCTACAATTTCCTAAATGCACATTGCTGTACACGGTAGGACCGCATACATACATGCCAACATTTCCTTCTAAAATAGGTTTAAAATCTTCTTTTTGTCCGGTTAACGAATTGTATATTTTTAGTTTTTGATTTTCGTATAAATGCATAATAAATTCTTAGAATTTAGTTTCTAATTTAATGTATTCGATAAATTCTTTTCGAACATTTTCGTCTTTAAATTTACCACCAAATTCGGCAGTAACAGTGCTAGATTCAATATCACGAATGCCTCGTGAATTAACACATAAATGTTTGGCATCAATAATACATGCTACATCTTCTGTATTTAAAACTTGTTGTAATTCTTTAACGATTTGAATGGTTAAACGCTCTTGTACTTGTGGGCGTTTTGCATAAAAATCAACAATGCGGTTCATTTTAGATAAACCTACAACTTTACCGTTAGAAATGTAAGCTACGTGTGCGCGGCCAACAATAGGTAATAAATGGTGTTCGCAGGTTGAGTAAACTACAATGTTTTTCTCTACCAACATTTCACCATATTTATATTTGTTTTCAAAGGTTGAAGCTGAAGCTTTTCTAGCCGGATTTAGTCCGCCAAAAATTTCTTTCACAAACATTTTAGCCACGCGGTTTGGTGTACCTTTTAAGCTATCGTCGGTAAGGTCCATTCCTAAAGTGATTAAAATATTTTCAACATCTTTCTTAATAGATTCAATTTTTTCCTCGTCACTTAATGCAAATGCATCAGCACGTAAAGGCGTATCAGAGCAAGTTCCGATGTGGTTTTCACCCAATTGCTCGTGTAGATCATCATGTTTACACATAAGAATATTTTGTACGGTTAAAAATAAGCCCAAAGATAACTATTTTTAATCGATTAGCGTATATAAAGTTTTCAAAAAACCGACTGGCTTTTTATTTGTTTTGAGTTGTTAAATTATAGGAATAGTATTCTTAAAAACAAAAATTTAACAAGAAAGCTCTTGTTATAACTTATGATTTTGCGTAATTGTTTCAAAACATAGAATTTTTTATAATTTTTTGAACTTTTTGGGCGTTAGTTTTATGTAAGCAGTTTTACTTACAATTTTATAGCCCTTGTCCCACATAAATTATAATTTTTAATGCCTATGTTTTCAAAAAATATCCTCACTTTTTTTATAGCATTTATTGGCTCTTATTATTCAATTGCCCAAAACAAACCCAATCATGTTGTATTGGTTCACGAACAACAAAATGGTGTGAAAATTTATAAAAGTACAGGTGTAGCTGTTTCTGAAATTCCAGTACTAAAAAATAAAATACAAGCTGAAGATTTCAATTCGGTTGCTGTACAAAACAATTCTTCAATACAAGATAAAGATGCTGATGAATTACAAGTTTATTTACAAACCATTTCGCGTAAAGAAGAACAAGAACTTGTAAATCCCAATGCTGCAGATTTAAAGCAATACAACAATGCTAAAGAACAAGTTTCCGAAGTTTTAAAATCAATCACTAAAAAATGAGTAAAAAAGGAATTACAACTTTTGTTTTTCTTTTTTTAATCTGTTTTACAAAACCTATTTATGCGCAAATTATTGGGGTTAATTATGCTAAACAAATAAGCACCAATTATACAGATGGCAAGCCCAATGATGCCATTTACATTTGGAATAGTGATGAATTAGGAAAACAACAAGGTCAGCTAAAAATTACGCCAAAAACTGGTGTAGCACCGTATGTTTTTGATTGGTTTTACCACGACGAAAAAACATTTTCGTGGATGCGTTATAAAACCGAAACCGGTACTTTTTCTGCATTAAATAATTTACCAACAGATGGATACCGCGTGCAGGTTACCGATGCAACCGGAAAACAAATTGAGCACCACGTTGCTTGGGTTTGGAACTTTAATGTAGCAACCCGTGCAAAAGCCGAACTGCTTAGTTGCTCTGAAGTTGCTTATGAAGCATTGGTTGATGCTGAAGTTAATTTTGTATACTACAATTTACCTCCGCCAGAAGCTATAATTACGCCTAAAACTAAAATTACGGTAGAATTTAATGCCAATCATACCTATATATCCGATTTAGCTTTTTATTTAATTGGGCCAGCTGCAGCTGGAAGTCCCAGAATTTTATTATCTCCTAATCCCGGTGCATTAAGCGTTTACCGAGATGTGTGTAATTCGGGTAATGATGTTCGAGATTTAGCTTTCTCAAATTCAGCTACCGCTGCTTTAGATGTTTGTGATGCTGTTGCTCCGTTATCAGGTTTGTATGGCGCTTATGCCCAAATGGGGAAAAAATACGAAATAAATTGGAGTGCTTTACAAGGCGTAAATGCTGCTATTGGTGATTGGGCTGTACAAATTTACGATTGTATTTTGATGGATAAAGGTTTTTTAAAATCTGCCAAAATAACGTTTACTGATTTAGAAAGTAAATTTGGTTCTCCTACAACCATTACATACGATTCGGGCGAAATTCGTTCTCAAATAAACGATATGTCTTGTAGCCCCGAAACAGCATCAATTTTTAATGTACCACCGCATTATTATTATACACAACCTATTGTTATCGAAGCTGATGTTGTTAGCAAATGGTTGTTAAATGATGAGCAATTAGCAGCTGCTAATACAGGAGTTGCTAAACAATTAATGACCGGAACCCATACGTTTACATACGTAACCGAAGCTTTTTTAAATCAAGATTCTGTTTTTAAAAATTTATATACCCAAGCGTTCACTACCGGAAGTTCTATTTCGGTACCAAATCAACAAGTTTTTTGTTATAACGATAAAGCAACGGTAAAAAATTTGGCATCAGAAACCGATCAGTTAAAATGGTTTTTATCTGCAACCGGAACAACAGCTTTAGATGCTGATGCGCTTTTACAAACCGGAACTTATTATGCCGAGCAACTTACGCCAAGTTGTACAGCAGAACGTATTGCCGTTCTGGTTTTTGTTATGCAAGTTGATGCACCCAAAGCCGAAGATCAAATTTTTTGTACCGCAACTGCGACTGTTGGCGACTTAAAAGCAGAAGGTTCTGTGCTGAAATGGTATGAAAATGAAGTTGGAGGAACTGCTTTAGCAACAGATTTACTTTTAACCGAAAGAATTTATTATGTATCGCAAGTACAAAACGGTTGCGAAAGCATTGATAGAACAGCTGTTCAAGTTGTTTTTCAACAAATTCAAGCTCCAGTTTTTTTTGCATCAAACGTTTGTTTTACCGATCAAAATACATTGGCAGATTTAACCGTTGACGGGCAAAACTTACAATTTTATGCCGAATTAACAAGCGTAGATCCGTTACCAATTACCACGAAACTCGAAAAAAAAACGTATTACGTTTCTCAAAAAAATGGAACTTGCGAGAGTGAACGCCTACCAATTTCAATAACTATTTTTCCTGCAATAAACTTATCTGATTATAAGGAACAAGTTATTTGTTCTGGACAAGAATTTCAGCTTGATTTTTCTTTATATGAAACCGAAGGGTTAACTTATAAATGGGAAGTACAAACCGAAAATGTTGTAGGTGCAACTGCAGGAACTGGAAATAACATAAAACAAGTTTTAAAAACCAATCAATTACAAAATGGTAAAGTAATTTATAAGGTTACACCGATTGTTAAACAATGCGAAGGCGAACCTTTTTATATTCCGGTTCAAGTTCATGCAACGGCAAATGTGGTTGCAACGGCAAACACAAATATGATTTGTAGCGGAGAATCGGTAACCATTACTTTGACAAGTAATTTTGCTAATACGGTTTTTGAATGGGAAGTTTTAAATAACGAAGTTTCAGGAGCTAATTCGGGTTCAGGAAACGCCATTAACAATACCTTGTTTACTCAATCTCAAAACGGATTTGTAGTTTATAAAATTACGCCTTACATAAATGGTTGCGCCGGAGAACCTGTTGAAGTTGAGGTTTTTGTTAATCCGTTATCACATTTGCAGTTAGAAAACGGAACGCTTTGTTACGATTCGCAAACCGGAAAAATACTTTCGCCTTATATTTTAAATTCAGGCTTGGCTGAAGCAGATTTTAGTTTTGAGTGGTTTTTTGAAAACGAATTACTTGCGAACGAAAATAAAAGTTCATTAAAGGTTTATAATCCTGGGCAATATAAACTTAAAATAACCAATAAATTGGGATGCGAAAGCGAACAAATTGTTCAAGTTTCGGCCAATCAATCGGTGCAATCGGCAACTTATGCGCTAACCAATTATTTTCAAGATTCGCAAACCATTACCGTAAATGTGCAAGGCAGCGGTAATTATTTATATCAATTAAACAATTTGCCTCCACAAAAAAGTAACGTTTTTAATCGAGTTTTTCCGGGTACGCATCAAGTAATTATTACAGATGAATACGATTGTACTTATATTGTTTTAGATAATATTGTTACCATTCATTATCCTAACTTTTTTACACCAAATGGTGACGGAGTTAATGATTATTGGAACATTTGGTCGTTAAAAGAAAAAAGCAATGCCGAAATTTTTATTTACGACCGTTACGGTAAGTTAATTAAAGTAATTACGCCAGAATCTGAAGGTTGGGACGGATCTTTACGGGGTACAAGCACCATCTACCGATTATTGGTTTGTGGTAAATTATACCGAAGATAATGTAGCAAAAACCTTTAAATCTCATTTTTCGTTAAAAAGATAAAAGTCGGCAATTGCCGACTTTTTTTATTGTACAGGTTTTACTTTATAACCTTGTTTTTGTAGTAACTGAATTACGCCATCTTTTCCTTTTAAATGAGCTGCTCCAACACCAAAGAAAGTAGGTTTTTGGTTGGCTTGTTCTATAATAATCGGAATCCAGTTGTGGTTGCGTTTTATAAGCAATTCTTCTTGAAACTGATTGTTGGTTTGAATTTCTGAACTTGCAATAATGCGCATCAATTCGTCTAAATTTTCGTTTTGATATGCTGCGATTAATTCTTGCAATTCGTTGTTTTCTCCAGCATTAATAGCTTCGATCATGGTAACCGTATCTTCAATCTGATTTTTGTATGCAATTTCATCAAAAATAGCTAATTGCGATTCAATGGTTTCTAATCCTAAAATTTCTTCTTTATCTTCGGTTGCTTTTTTCACCAATTCCATTTCAAAAGATTGCATAGGGCAATCAATCATTTTGGTATAAAGCATGGATTGAATAAAAAAGGGCTTGTACGTATCTAAAGCTTGTAACGGAATACCAAAGTTACTTTCTAAAAACGTATTAATGGTTTTGTATTGTTCTGGCGTTGCAATTTCGCTAATGCGTTGCTCATCTTTCATATTTAAATTAGCCAGCATTTTATTGTTTAATTCCGGATCGTCCATATCAATTTCTAAATAAACCTGATCGGTTTTATCTAAAGCTTTTAAAACTTTTGGTTTTAAAGTTGCATCACATGTTATATGAACGGTACCAAATAAATAGGAAGGTTGTTTTAAGCTTTTACCTGTAATTTCCCATAGTACAGAATTTCCTTTTTGTGCAAAACCTGGTAGGGTAAATAAACCCAGTAAGGTTGCACAGAAAAAGTTTTTAATCATAAATCTAATTTTTTTAGTTCTTCGTAGTTGCGAGTCAATTTTTTAATTAATCGGCCGTATATAAGCTTATAAATAAAATAAAATAAAGCAATTAAAAGGCTAAAGCTTACTGCTAAGCCAAATCCAAATCCTAGATATAAAACCAATTTGTTTTTGGTTGATCCCATTTGCTGAATGGTTGGATCGTACAACATGGCTGCAATGCTATAAATAATAGCCGTTATAGCCATAACAGATAAGTTGTAAATAATGTAATAATTTGTTATTTTTTTTACAAACAGTATGTTGGCCATTAACTTTTTTAAGTTATCGCTTACGTTAATTTTTTTAAAGTTGATGTAAAACGTGTAAACAAAACCTATGATAATGCAATAATGCAAATAGGTAACGCCTTTTAATAAATGATAGACGTGATATTTTAATAAAATAGCATCGTTTTCTGGCGTGTTGTTTATAAAAACATCTAACGAGGTAATAATTATCAATTCTATAATGCTAATAATTAAAATCCACTTTACAATTGAGGTAGATTTTTTATGAAGCATTTTATACAATTCGTCGTCGTTATATTTTGGGTAGTTGTTTTGCGATTGCTTCCAACTGTTTTTTAATAAATCTAATTCATCCATGTTTGCTGTGTTTTTATGGATTTAATATTTTTTTCAACTTGCTTTTCACGCGGTTCATTTTAACTCGGGCGTTTACTTCAGAAATTCCGAGCGTTTCAGAAATTTCACCATAATCTTTTTCTTCTAAATAAAGTAAAATCAATGCTTTTTCAATATCGTTTAACTGATGAATGGCCTGATAAAGTAATTTTAGTTGTTCTTCCTGCTCATAATTGTAATCTAAGCTTTCTAAATAATGGTGCTGATTGGCATCGAATGAATTGGTTTGAATGTTACGCGTACTTTTTCGATACAAGGAAATAGCGGTGTTTAAGCTTACGCGATAAGCCCATGTGGTAAATTTAGATTCTCCTCTAAACTTCGGAAACGCATGCCAAAGTTGAATGGTAATTTCCTGAAACAAATCTTTATGAGAATCCTCGTCTGAGGTATAAATCCTACAAACCTTGTGTATAATGTTTTGATTTTCTTTAAGTTGTTCTATAAACTTTTTTTCCAGATCTCCTTTCATACAACTTATATGTCGTTATTTTTATAAAACTGTTACAATAAGTAAGAATTATTTTATTTTTTTAGCGCTTTTTTGAATAAAACGCGTTTTAAATATTGATTTCTGATTTCTAAAATATATTGTAATATATAAAGTTTTTTTTGTTTTTAATTCGTAAATTTGCCCGTAAAATAAGAAGAATAAGATTATGATGAATATACCAGACTCTAGTAATCCTAGAGTTGTTATTGTGGGTGGTGGATTCGCCGGAATATCTCTTGCTAAAAAACTAAAAGATAGAAAATTCCAGGTTGTTTTATTAGATAAACATAATTATCATAACTTCCAGCCTTTAATGTACCAAGTTGCAACAGGTGGGCTAGAAGCAGGTTCTATTGCTTATCCTTTACGTAAAATTGTTCAAGATCATCAAGAAACATTTTTCCGTATGGCTAATGTTGAATCGGTTGATACAACAAACAAAAAAGTAATAACTGATATTGGTACTATTTATTATGATTATTTAGTATTAGCTACTGGTTCTACCAATAACTTTTTCGGCAATAAAGAAATTGAAGAGAATAGTATGGTAATGAAATCTATTCCTGAAGCTTTAGATATTTTATCATTAATCTTAGAAAATTTCGAATTAGCCTTACAAACCAATGATATTGAAGAGCGTAAAGCGCTTATGAATTTCGTAATTGTAGGGGCAGGACCAACTGGGGTTGAATTAGCAGGTGCTTTAGCAGAAATGAAAAAAGCGGTTTTTCCTAAAGATTATCCGGATTTAGATATTTCTATGATGGAAATTCATTTGGTTCAAGGTACAGATCGCGTTTTAGATGCCATGTCTGTAAAATCATCAGAAGCTGCTGCTAAATTTTTACGCCAATTAGGGGTTAAAATTCATATTGATGTGCGCGTTACCGGATACGATGGTTTAACCGTAACTACAGCAAGCGATTTAACATTAACATCTAAAGCGGTAATTTGGTCGGCTGGTGTTAAAGGTTGCGTGGTAGATGGTGTTGCCGAAGCTGTTGACAGAGCATCACGTATTCGTACTAATGAATTTAACCAAGTAGAAGGATTTACAGATGTTTTTGCTATTGGTGACGTAGCTGCAATTTATGGTGATAAATATAAATTTGGTCACCCAATGATGGCGCAACCAGCTATTCAGCAAGGTGCTTTATTAGCAGAAAACCTAGAAAGATTAGAACGTAAACAACCGTTAAAGCAATTTGTTTATAACGACAAGGGTTCTATGGCAACTATTGGACGTAACAAAGCAGTGGTAGATATGCCTAAATTCCATTTCAATGGTATTTTTGCTTGGTTTGTTTGGATGTTTGTTCACTTAATTTCGTTAATCGGATTTAAAAATAAAGCTTTAGTATTTTGTTCATGGATTTACAATTATTTTGCTTTTGACCGTGAATCACGTGTTATTATTAAAGAATACAAGAAAAAAGAAAATTAATATAAAAAAGGATGCGATTATTCGCATCCTTTTTTATTTAGTTCATGTTGTATAAGCAAATCTAAAAACTTAGAATAACCTGTAATACCAAATTCTTGCTGATTTACTTTTAAAAATTTATCATATATAAATTTAAAAAACGTATCAATAAAACTTTCGTGTGCTTCCCAAAATTCTTTGTTGCGTTGCCAATCTTGTAAAACCCCCGGATTAATATTTTTTAAAAACGCTTTAAAATCTGCTTCGTTTTTAAACGGATATCGGCTTAAGCAATAACGTAAAGCAAAACTTGCTGCAGCATAATCAAAATACGCATTTGTGTTTTTTGTAGCAGCCCAATAACCCACAAAATTAGCTTCGGCTTCAGGGCCAATTCCAACCTGATGTGCAATTTCATGCGAAGCTGTTACAAATAAACTGGTTTTAGGCATGCGATTATTAACTTGCGCTTCGTTAGTAAATGGGTTAATGTAACCACCAAACCCCATATAAGTTAACGGCAAACTAAATAACGAAGATTTTATGCTTGTGTTTTTATAGGTAAACTCAGGAACAGCAAGCGCTAATTCTTGATATCCGTTTGCAGCTTGTTCTATTATTATGTGATCCGGTAAAGAAACATTTATTATTGCCGAATCGTTTTCTGCATATTGGCTATGTAAAGCATTTACTTGGTTTACTAATTTGTGGGTAACCAAAACAAGTTCTTCAGTACTATATGTGTTTTCAATCGCTAACCGTTCGTACAATGGGGTGCGATAATAATTAAATCCCCAACAAATAGTAAAAAGCACAAAAAATAAGGTTAAACCTTTAAATAAATTATTTATTACGCTGGCTTTGTCAGCTTTCCAACTTCTTCTAACAAAATATATTCTATAAAATAAAAAAAGTATTAAAAGTAAATACAACAAATCGCCAACCGAAAACGGAATATTACCTAATAGCCGCGTAATTCAACAGAAACGGGCTTGTAAAATACTTCAAAATACCAAACATTAATAAAATAGGATTGCGAACTTAACCAACCAATTACAAGGTAAACAGCAATAAAAAGTACTAACCAAGTATATTTTCTAAAAAAAATCATTTCTTATTTTTATTAAAAATAAATAAAAAAAACTTGCAGTTTTAATTTCTTAGCCTATATTTGTCTTTAATTAGAATAGATAAAAATAACAAACTCATGCAACAAGAAAAACCTTGTGAAAAGGTAGTGTTTTTTTGTGACGGAAAAAAGTGCTGCCGCTATAACGATGAAGCTAAAAATACCTTATCAGATTTAATTTCTGATTGCGGATTAGCAGAAGTTGTTGTGCTTAAAAAAATGAAATGCCAAGGCATTTGCAAAAAAGCACCTGTTTTTTATTTACCTAATAACGATACGTATAAGAAAGAAGTTTCGAGTAAAAAAGCAAAAAAAATATTCGAAAAATATATCGCTCCAGAAAAAAGAAATAGCGTAGAATAAGTTATTTATAATTACAAGGCCAAGTCATAACTAAATTGCTAGTTATGGCTTTTTTTATTTAATAATCCGTAAATTTGAACTTAGTAACAAAAGTTAACGCGATTACAATGAGTCAAGAAATTAGAAATCTAGAACCCAAAGCGCTTTGGAATAAATTTGCCGATTTAAATGCGGTACCACGCCCTTCTAAAAAAGAAGAACGCGTAATTGCTTTTATGCTAGAATTTGGTAAAAAATTAGGTTTAGAAACCATTAAAGATGAGGTAGGTAACATCATCATTAAAAAACCAGCAACTGCCGGAATGGAAAATCGTAAAACCATTGTTTTACAATCCCATTTAGATATGGTGCATCAAAAAAATAACGATACCGTTTTTGATTTTGATAAACAAGGTATTGATATGTATATTGATGCCGATTGGGTACGAGCTAAAGGAACAACTTTAGGTGCTGATAACGGAATTGGTGTGGCAACCATTATGGCTATTTTAGAAGCTACTGATATTGAACATCCAGCCATCGAAGCTTTATTTACTATTGATGAAGAAACAGGAATGACTGGTGCTTTAGGTTTAAAAGGCGGATTGTTAGAAGGTCAAATTCTTTTAAATTTAGATACCGAAGAAGATGATGAAATTGATATCGGTTGTGCAGGTGGGGTAGATGTTACAGCAACTGCAGAATATGATGAAGAAGATACGCCAACTAATTCAATCGGATATCAAATTACCGTTAAAGGTTTATCTGGTGGGCATTCGGGTATGGATATTCACAAAGGTTTAGGTAACGCAAACAAAATCATGAACCGTTTGTTGTTTAATGGGTTTGATGATTTTGGTTTACAAATTTCAGAAATTAAAGGTGGTTCATTGCGTAACGCAATTCCGCGCGAAAGCGTTGCACAAGTAATTATTTCTGAAATGTACGATGAGGTTTTCGAGTTTGAAATGTCACAAATCATTCAAGAAATTAAAGACGAATTTCATACCACAGAACCTAATTTAGAAGTTGTTTTAGAACGTTTAGAAAATGCACCTAAAAAAGTAATGCCAAGCATGGCTCAGTTTTTCTTTGTACGTTCAATGTACACAGCTCATAACGGGGTTTACCGCATGTCAGCAGATTTTGATGATTTGGTAGAAACATCTAACAACATCGCTAAAGTAACTTTAGGTGCTGGTAAATTGGTAGTACAATGTTTAACTCGTTCGTCAGTAGAAACGTCTAAACTAGATTGTGCAAACTCATTACGTGCAGCTTTTGAATTAATGGGTTGTGAAGTTGAATTTTCAGGATCTTATCCAGGTTGGACACCAAATCCAAATTCTGAAATTTTAGAAGTAGTTAAAGCTATTTACGAAAAACAAAACCAAGCAAAACCAAACGTAGTTGCTTGTCATGCTGGGTTAGAATGTGGTATTTTAGGAACCAATTACCCAGAAATGGATATGATTTCTTTCGGACCAACAATTCGTGGTGCGCATTCTCCTCAAGAACGCGTTTCTATTACCTCGGTAGCAAAATATTGGAAATTGGTTTTAGAAATTTTAAAAAATATTCCAAACAAATAAAACATTAAACCTTCGAAATTTTTCGAAGGTTTTTTTTATACTTTTCTTCATATTCGTCTTTTTGCATTTTACCACATAATGCATTTCAATTTTCAATGTTAAATTTTAAATTGTTAATAAGTTTCTTTTTTTATTGTATTAGCCTGATTTTATTACAAAAGTTTGGTTAATAACTTTTTATGTTAAAAAATACAATATTAAAAAAATGTAAACTTTTTGTGTTTGTTTTTTATTTAATTAGCTGATTGTTAAGTTTTTAATTTATATTTTTTGAAAACTTTTTAATTTGGTTGTTTTATAATAAACAGATTTTTATCTTAGTACAAATAATAAACTACTACAAAAATAAGTTAGCTGTTATTTAAAAAACGAATGGTTTAATTCTAAATGTTTTGGTATGCAAGTAAAAGAAACTTATAAAAATGCGACAACCTATTCGCAAGATGAAGTACTACAAGAAACCTTACAATATTTTAAAGGTGATGATCTAGCAGCTCGTGTTTGGATTAATAAATATGCATTAAAAGATTCTGAAGGTAATTTATACGAGAAATCTCCGGCAGATATGCACAAACGTTTGGCTTCAGAAATTGCTCGCATCGAAGCTAAGTATCCTAATGCACATTCAGAAGCAGAAATTCTAAATCTTATTCAAGATTTTAAATATATTATTCCGCAAGGTTCTCCAATGACCGGAATCGGAAATCCTTTTCAAATCGCATCTTTGTCCAATTGTTTTGTTATTGGCAATAAAGGCGAAAGCGATTCGTACGGTGGGATCATGAAAATTGATCAAGAACAAGTGCAGTTAATGAAACGCCGTGGTGGCGTGGGGCATGATTTGTCACATATTCGTCCAAAAGGTTCAGCTGTAAAAAACTCAGCTTTAACTTCAACCGGATTAGTACCTTTTATGGAACGTTATTCTAATTCTACGCGCGAAGTTGCTCAAGACGGACGCCGCGGAGCTTTAATGCTTTCGGTATCTATCAACCATCCTGACGCTGAAGATTTTATTGACGCAAAATTAGAACAAGGTAAAATTACCGGCGCAAACGTTTCGGTTCGTATTTCTGACGATTTTATGCAAGCTGTAAAAGCAGGACAAGAATACGTACAAAAATATCCAATTTTCTCAGCTAACCCGCAGTTTACTAAAACGGTTAATGCAAACGAAATCTGGAATAAAATTGTGCATAATGCCTGGAAATCTGCCGAACCTGGTATTTTATTTTGGGATACCATTATTCGTGAATCGTTACCTGACTGTTATGCCGATTTAGGTTATAAAACCTTATCAACCAATCCATGTGGTGAAATTCCGTTATGTGCTTATGATTCGTGCCGTTTATTGGCAATCAATTTGTATTCGTACGTAGTAAATCCGTTTACTAAAGATGCGTTTTTTGATATGGAATTGTTTAAAAAACATGTTGCCATTGCACAACGCATGATGGATGATATTATTGATTTAGAATTAGAAAAAATTGATGCTATAATTCAAAAAATTGATGCGGATCCGGAAGATGAAGAAGTAAAACGTATTGAGAAAAACCTTTGGTTTGAAATTCGTAAAAAAGCCGAAGAAGGACGCAGAACCGGTGTTGGAATTACTGCAGAAGGCGATATGTTGGCAGCATTAAATATTCGTTACGGTAGTGACGAAGGAAATGCTTTTGCAGAACAAGTACATAAAAACTTAGCTTTAGCTGCGTACCGTGCTTCGGTTGATATGGCTAAAGAGCGTGGAGCTTTTGGTATTTTTGATGCCCATCGCGAAAAAAACAATCCGTTTTTATTACGTTTAAAAGCAGAAGATCCAGCTTTATATAACGATATGTTAGAATATGGGCGCCGTAACATTGCTTTGTTAACCATTGCACCAACCGGAAGTACGTCATTAATGTCACAAACTACATCGGGTATCGAACCGGTATTTTTACCGGTGTACAAGCGTCGCCGTAAAGTAAATCCGAATGATAAAAACGTGCGTATTGATTATGTTGACGATGTGGGGGATTCGTTCGAAGAATATATTGTTTTCCACCATAAGTTTAAAGATTGGATGGAAATTAATGGTATTGATAGCTCTAAAAACTTTACCGATGCTGAGCTGGATGAGTTGATTGAAAAATCACCTTATTACAAAGCAACATCAAACGATATTGATTGGTTAAACAAAGAGTAAAAATGCAAGGAGCTATTCAAAAATGGGTAGATCATTCTATTTCAGTAACCATCAACATTCCAAACGACGCAACAGAAGAATTGGTAAACAAATTGTACTTAACAGCTTGGGAAGTTGGTTGTAAAGGCGTAACCGTTTACCGAGATGGCTCTCGTTCTGGTGTTTTAGTTTCTAAAGATGATGCTAAAAAAGAAGAACCACAAGTTGGTTTAACCACGCATTTCCCGACAAAACGTCCGGTTATTTTAGATGCCGATGTGGTACGTTTTCAAAATAATAAAGAAAAATGGATTGCATTTATTGGTAAAATAGATGACAAACCTTATGAAATATTCACTGGTTTAGCCGACGACGAAGATGGTATTTTACTACCGCGTTGGGTAAATGACGGCTTTATTATTAAAAATAAAGACGAAAATGGAAATTCACGTTACGATTTTCAGTACGTTAACCAACGTGGCTACAAAACCACGATTGAAGGTTTATCGTACCGATTTGATCCGGAGTTCTGGAATTATGCCAAATTAATTTCAGGAACTTTACGCCATGGTATGGCCATTGACAATGTTATAGATTTAATTAATGGCTTACAATTGGATAAAGAATCTATTAATTCATGGAAAAACGGAGTAGCTCGTGCTTTAAAACGTTTTATTCCTGACGGTACTGATGCTGTTGGGCAAAAATGTAGCAATTGCGGATCAACTCAAATCATGTATCAAGAAGGCTGTTTAACTTGTAAAAATTGCGGATCTTCTAAATGTGGATAAAAACAAAAGCCGGTTACTTAGTAACCGGCTTTTTAGTTTAGCTTTTTTTCGAACTTTTACTTCGTTCGAAAAGAAACCAAACTTTTCATTAACTAATAGATCTTGAAATAATATTCGAGAAGCTTAAAATAGTTAAAGCACTAACAAAGCTTAAAAAACTTGCCGTATAGCCGTCACAAAAAAAGGACAACTGAAATAAAACAGCTAAAATTCCAAAACCAAAAATACTTGCTAGTAAACCAATAATGATGTTAGCAAGAAGCCCCAGACCGCTTTTAATAAAACAATAGTGCGCTAGTAATCCTGAGACTATTCCGATTGTAATTAAATAAATAATATTCATAATACAATGTTTTTAATCTAGGTTAGTGATATGTTATTATAAAAACGTATTTAATTATTTTAAAATTATTTTTTTAACTTTTTTATTGATGTAATGTTTGTTTTAATCGTTAAAATTAAATATAAATGAATTGAAAAGTTTTAAAAGTAAGAAATTATTTCTGGCTTACTAATTTCAAAATTAGGTAAAGCCAAATCAGTATTATTGAAAGAATTTAAATGAATTATATTTTTACCTTGTGTTGGTAAAGTTGGTATATAGATAAATGAAACTTGAAGCTTATCAAATACTAAAAAATCATTAGAAATTTGTATCCCAGCCCCAAAACTCGAATAAACTTTAGAGTTTACCAACTTTTCTCCGGTATTGGCAATGGTTCCAAAATTGGCTGACAAAAATGGATTTAATCTAAACCCATAAAAGTTTTTAGGCGAATAACTTTGTAATTGCAACGACAAAGTTGCTTTTTTGGTTCCACGTTTATAGTTGTTAAAACCAACAATTCCATCTTCTCGTAAGCCTAAAGATGCAACATCATTCCAAACATTAAATCTGTTATTTCCAATGGCTGCTTTAGGCACAATAAATTGCCTAAATTTCCAATCACCAATGGTAAAAATATTGCTCATGTAAAACAAACTTAGTTTAACTAAACTTTGTTCTGTTTTGCCATTATTAAAATAGGTGCCCGCTTCTAAGGTTGTGGCTAAATATCCAAAATTATAATTGCGCCCGTTAGAAAGTTGTCCGCCCAGATAAAAACGACGCCTTTTATTACGGTGTTCATAACCCGTTGTAATAAAAATGTTTTGTCCGGTTTGGTAGTATTCTGTTACGCCCTGATAAAATATATCTTCACTTTTATTAAAAAAACGAGAAGTTAAACCAACCGATGTTAACCATAAATTGGTATCGCTATAAAAATGATACGGATCTTGTGTTTGATCAGGCCTTAATGTATAATTTGTATTTACAAATCGGGTGGTTGTTATTAAATGGGTTGCATTTACAAGTTCTGGAGCATCAAAAATTTTAAACGCATAACCACCCCAAATATCGTATTGGTCGTATTTGTATTTTAGCCTTTCTTTTTCAAGATCTAAATTATAAATCGTATCGTTTTTAAATAAATGTTCGTATTTTATACCACCAACCCATTTGGTAAAGTTCGAAAAAAAATCACGTTTTAATTCGACTGTTCTAACCTTGTTATTATTAAAATCTTTTAAATAATTTATGTTATATTCAATAAAGGTTTGTTTGATGTTCGGAACGCGATATTGTAATTGATATTTGTTGGTTCCTTCAACATAATTGTGTTGGTACGCAGGGGTGAACTGATGGCCTAAACCTGCAAAGTTACGTTGGTTTATCTCAGTTTTTAAAACTTTACTATTCATCGAAGCTTTAAAAATTATACTCCAGGCATCTAAGGAACGCACAACCAAGTCAACCGAATCGGTTGTGGTTGGTATAGGAACTGGAATAATTTTAATTTTTCTGATAAACTTTTGCGTGTATAAAATACGTTCTGACTCAATAATTTTTTCCGGATTTAACGGCTGATTTTCTTTAAAAAGTAAATAGTTTTTTATAGCCCAAGGTTTTGTTTTTAAGTGCAAATCATTCCCTACGTTTTCTAACCAAGTTTTTGGCGTTTTAGTAGAATCATCTACTGAATAACCAAACGGATCATTGGATTCAAAAATGATTTTGCGAATAATTTTACCAGCATAAGGATCATAATCTATAGCTGTATTTTCTGAAGATGCTGCTGTTGTTTTTGGTCTTTTAAACAACCAGCGGTGCATTTGCTTGGTAAATTTGTGCTTATTAGAATAGTTTTCAATATTTTTTAAAAATGCAACAGAATCTTGTTCTTGTTTTTGAGAAAAAAGAATATTAGTACTTAGTAAAAAAGTTGTGAAAAAAAATAAAAATTTGAATCTAAAAAACACCAACAAGTAAATAAAATTAAAGCTTTAAGTTACTTAAAAAAACGTAAAAAAAATAAAAAAGTATGTGCGTAAAAAAAATCCCTACAATTAAGTAGGGATTTTATATTAATTTATTTTAGTGGCATACCCACGTTGTTTTTTACCTTGACCAACAAACGAATATTCAAACGTATAGCCATCTTTATCTGTCATAACAATTTTCATGTTGATGGCTTGCTTTTCTGCCATATTTTTAGGGTTTATTTTTTGTAAAATAAATTCACAATCAGAAACCCAACGTACTGAGGCAGTATCTGTTTTGCCATTAAAAGTTTCAATTTGTAAAGAGTCGTTTCGTTCAAAAATCGAAACATGTTCTACACCATTTACGTCTTGCTTAAATTCAAATTTACCTGTTTTATATTCTGCACAATCATTTTGTTGTTGGTAACAAGATATAAACAATAAGGTAAAAGGGATAATTAAGAATTTATTCATTTAAAAAAAATTAAGTGCGGTATTAGTTAAAACTTATCTGAAAACCCAATCCGCGATTATTAGCTATAATATTAACTTCGTTACTATACTCAGCATTTTTATTCGAAACGCTTTCATTGTATGTACTAATTGCTTTTTTTAATTTCTTTTTTCTTCCTGCTAATACAGGAATAGATCCAACTACTGAAGCCAATCCAACATAAGTTAATGCTCCCGGATAATCGTGTACCGTAGTTAATCCTACTAACAAATCGCCAACAATTAAACCACCACCTATGCCAAGTAAGATACCGCCAAAAGTACTTTTTTGTTTGTAAGACATGTAGTTTTGATAAGCTACAATATCAGTATTCTGAAACTCTTCTTTTACATAGCTTTCGGAAACTCTAGAATTGTTTACAAAAAATTTGTTTTTCTTAAACTCAATTTCTTGAGCATTTAAATTTATTGCTAGTAAGGCAAAGAAAATAAAAAAAATGGTTTTCATAATTGGTTAGTTTTCAGAATCATTAAACAAAGCACTTGTTATTTTGGTAACGCCTTTAAAAAGTAAATAAGCAGAAAAACCAGCAATTGCAATTCCTAAAAGTAAAATAGGGATAAAAAAAGGATGCCCTTGATTTTTAAATGAGGAATGTATAATAACAGGCCCAATAAACATTAATGGAAATGAACCTATGCTGTATTTAACTCCTTTATATAATAAATTTTTGTTTGTTGACATGTTTAAAAATTAATTTGTAATCCTACGCCACGGCTGTTAGAAACAACTCCAACTTCAAAATTACTTTGTGCAGCTTGGTTTGTTTGTTTTTCTACCGCATTGTTATAAGCATCAATTGCCTTATTTAATTTTTTCTTACGGCCTTTTAAAAAAGGATAAGAAGCAACTAATGATGCAGCACCTACGGCTGAAAATGCACTTGGATACGATTCGTCAGAAACTAAGCTTTTTACTGCATCAGCAACTAACATAGCGCAACCAAAACCTAATAAAAAACCACCCCAAGAAGTACGATTTGTGTACGTTTTAAAGTTTTCGTAAGCAACAGCATCTGTTTGTTTCATTTTTTGTTTTAATTGAAACGCAGGAATTTGTTCTCCGTTAATATAGTATTTTTTTTCTATGATTTCAACTTTCTGTGCAGATGCAGCAAAAGAACATAGAACAACGAATAAAAATAGTACCTTTTTCATGATAAGTAAAATTTAGTTATTTAAATAAAAATCAACTGCTTTTCTGACCGAGTTGTTTTGTAATAATAATTCTTTTGCTTTTACGTAATCAACAGGAATTTGTTCCATTATCATTCGTACGCCGCGATCAATAAGTTTATCATTACTTAACTGCATATCAACCATTTTATTTCCTTTTACCTTACCTAATTGTATCATGGTAGCGGTAGAAATCATGTTTAATACCAGTTTTTGTGCTGTTCCGGCTTTCATTCTAGAACTGCCGGTTACAAACTCAGGCCCAACAATAACTTCAATAGGGTACTTTGCTGTTTGTGAAATTGGGGAATTTCGGTTACATGTTATGCTTGCTGTTGTTATTTGGTTTTGGTTGCATTTTTCTAGCCCACCCAAAACATATGGGGTGGTTCCAGAGGCAGCAATACCAAGTACAACATCTAAAGTTGTAATATTATGTTTATTTAAATCTAGCCAAGCTTGGTTTAAATCGTCTTCAGCAAATTCAACAGCTTTTCTAATAGCGGTATCACCACCTGCAATAAGACCAATAACTAAATCTGAAGAAACACCAAAGGTTGGCGGGCATTCTGAGGCATCTACAACTCCTAATCTTCCAGAAGTTCCGGCGCCAATGTAAAATAATCTACCGCCTGCTTTAAGTTGTTTAACAACAATTTCTATTACCTTTTTAATTTCAGGAATAGCTTTTGAAACAGCAACAGGAACAAATTGATCTTCTTGATTAATAGCTTCAAGTAAATCCTGCAGTTCCATGTTTTCTAAATTATCATATTTAGAATCGGATTCGGTAGTTTTTGTAAATCCTTTCATGTTTCTCTTAAATTATTACTAAGTTATAAATTATACTGTTTTTTAATATTAATTTTTACATAAAACTAGCTAAAAGAATTCCTAAAATTATAGAAACCAATTTGGTTAAATTAAATTTATGATCTTCATTACTTTCAAAAATAATGGTTGCCGAAATATGAAATAAAATACCAATAACCACAGCGGTGATTTCTTTGGTATAATCCAATAAGAAGGTTGAATTAGACCAAATTATGGTTCCAAGCGGTGTCATTAAAGCAAAAATAAGCATGTAAATAAATATTTTTGATTTTGAAAGCTGTGCTTGAGCAAAAAATGAAGCTAAAATAATGGCAATAGGTAAGTGATGAATGGCTATTCCTAAAGCCAAATCATGATGTTTTGCTACCGGCATGCCTTCAAGCAAGGCATGTAAGCATAAGCTAATAAATAACGAATACGGAATGTTTTTATCATGTACATGCACGTGCCCGTGTTCGGCTCCTTTCGAAAAAAATTCTAAAACAATTTGTAGTAAAATACCTAACATAATATACAGCCCCAATGTATTGTGCGTATGATTATGTCCGTGGTCATGGTCGTGTTCGTGAGCATGATGTACCAGCTGATCTGCAGTTGGTGTAAAAATTTCTGGAAGTAAATGACAAACCGTTAACGTTAACAAAAAGGCACCGCTAAAAGCAAGTAAAAATTTTAATTTTTTATTTTCAGTTGGTTTTATAAACAACGAAATAAAATAACCAATAATGACAGATGCAAATGGTAAAAAAATATACATGGGCTTATTTAAAAATCATAATTAAACGCGGTGAGCTAGCCGGAGAAAACTTGTTTAGTTTGTAATCTCCAAAAACATCAAGCAAGTAAATGCCTGCCTGATCCATTAAATCTTGAAAATCGTCCAAAGTTAATGCAGAAACTTTTTCTGTAAAAAAGTAAGATTCGTTTTGGTCGGTAAATCTAATTTCTTTAAAAATATGTTTGTCTTTGTAATATCTTTTAATATCAAATGTAATTCCGTCAACCACTTTAGTTTCTTCAGCTACTAAATTCGGTATTACAAAATCAACATTCATAAAATCCATCACTGCAAATCCAAACTCATTTAAACTGTTTTTTATTGCAGTTAAGGTTTTTAAATTATCTTCTGCATCGTTAAAGTAACCAAAACTGGTAAATAAATTAAAAATAGCATCGTATTTTTCTTCAAAAGGTTCACGCATGTCGTGAATTTTAAATTGTAAGGTGCTGTTTTCAAACTTTGATGCAGCTTCGATGCTATTGCTGGATAAATCGGCACCGGTAACATCATACCCCAGTTGATTCAGATAAATAGAATGGCGGCCTTTGCCACAAGCCAAGTCTAAAACTTTAGCTTGTTCGGGTAAATTTAAATATTGGGTAATATTGTCCATAAAAAGTTGTGCTTCTTTATGGTCACGATCTTTATATAAAATATGGTAGTACGGCGTGTCAAACCACGAAGCAAACCAATTCGATTCTACTTTTTGCATATATTGTATTTTAACCAACAAATTTAATGTATTTTTGCATACTCTAATGGATTTAATCAGTCAATTATAGCATCTATTTATAAGTAAAAAATTACAAATCCCTAACGGAAAGGATATGGAAAATTTTAAAATGATTGCGAAAACTTTTTTTGGTTTTGAAGAAATTTTAGCAAAAGAATTGGCACAATTAGGTGCACAACGTGTAGAACAAGGTACACGTATGGTAAGTTTTTATGGAGATAAAGGATTTATGTACAAAGCTAATTTAGCTTTACGTACGGCCTTAAAAATTTTAAAACCCATAAAAATATTTAAAGTTTACGACGAAAAAAGTTTATACCAAGGCATTCAGGCTATAGACTGGTCTGAATATATTAACGAGAATCAAACCTTTGTGGTTGATGTTACTATGTATTCTGAAGTTTTTAATAACTCACAATTTGTAGCTTTAAAAGCAAAAGATGCGATTGTGGATCAGTTTCGTGAAAACACAGGTAAACGTCCAAGCATTGATAAAGATTTTCCGGACCTAAAAATAAATGTACATATTGACCGAGATACATGTTCGGTTGCTTTAGATAGCTCGGGCGAATCTTTACACCACCGTGGCTATCGTACGGCAACAAATATGGCTCCGATTAACGAAGTTTTAGCAGCTGGTATTTTATTGCTTACTGGTTGGGACGGAAAAGGTGATTTTATGGATCCGATGTGCGGTTCTGGAACCATTTTGGTTGAAGCAGCTATGATTGCTTGCAACATTCCGGCAAACGTAAACCGAAAAGAATTTGCTTTTGAACGCTGGAACGATTGGGATAATGAATTGTTTAATAAAATTTTAGATTCGTTATTAAACAAAACCCGTGAATATCATTATAAAATGATTGGTTTCGATAAGGCACCTTCGGCGGTAGCAAAAGCAAAAGATAACATTGCTAATGCGAACTTAAGTGAATATATTGAAGTTTTTAATCAAGATTTTTTTGAAAGCGAAAAAGAAACAGACGGCCCGTTGCATATGGTTTTTAATCCACCTTACGGCGAGCGTTTAGATATTCAGTTAGAACGTTTTTATCGTGAAATTGGCGATACGTTAAAACAGCATTATGCCAATACAAACGCTTGGTTTATTACCGGAAATTTAGAAGCGCTTAAGTTTGTTGGTTTAAAACCATCACGAAAAATTAAATTATTTAATGGTAAATTAGAAACCCGTTTGGTTAAGTACGAAATGTACGCCGGAAGCAAACGTGCCAAATTTCAGCAATAAATTAAATTTTTTATATTATGAATAAAAAAACAAAAGCTTTAGTTTATCAATTTATTAGTTTCGCAGTTATATTTATTATTTTGCGTTATTTAATTGAAAACTACACCGCGGTTACTGGTTTCTGGATTCCTGCCATTGCTGCCGTTGCAAGTACTATTTTGGCTCCTCAGTTTAAGGCTTTACAAACGCCTAACGGATTGAAGTTGTTTGTAAATTGGATTTTTTTTAAAACTCCAAAAGAAATAAAATAAAACAAAAGCGTTTGAATTTTCAAACGCTTTTTTTAATACAATTTGTTATTTTTATTTATAAAAACAATTCGTTTTAATGAGATTATTACTTTTGTTATAAGAAAAAAGAATTTTTTTTTCTTAAATTAATAGAAATAACTTCGATTTTTCACACAATATCTTTATTTATTTTTTTGCGCTTCGCACTTTGCCTTTATTCCTTAATTTTTTTAATTTCTTCAAAATATTCTTCTTCTTTTCTAATTATTTTGTAAAGTAAAATTCTCACAAATAAATGAATATTGTGTAATAAAAAACTTATAATTTAATTTGTTTCATTGTTTTTTTTGTTAAAATATATATGATTTTTTCATAATTTTTCAGTTAATGGTTAATAACAACGAAACTGTTTTTAAAAATATCATTGATGAAAAAGAAATTATTACAATTTGCATTGCTTATAACCTCGTTAAGTTTTGCACAGCAAGCTACCACAAATGAGCTTGAAAAAGCATCAATTGGCTTTAATTTTGGTGGTACAAATAACGGAACTGGTTATAATTTAAATATTCAGCGGGAACTTAATGACAAAGATTGGGGAATTCGAGTAGATTTTAACTATTTAGCTAAACAAACCAACTTAAGCATTATTAACAATAATGTTTCTCAAAAAAATAGAGTGCGCGACCAAATTTATATGGTAGGAGCAGCTGTAAATTATTCTTTTAAAAATGTGATTTCTGATCCTTTTTATTTTTATGCTTACTTAGGAGGGCACTACTCAAATCAAATATTTAATTACAACAAAATGGTTGATTGCGATTGTTACAAAAAGCCAAATCCCGATCATTTTGGTTTTTACGGTGGGGTAGAATTGCAGTATCGTTTTTCTAACCGATTCAGTTTAGTTGCCATGTACCAATTACAACAAAACTTCAATTCGGACATTGAAAAATGGCAATATTTAGCTGGTGGTGGATTAAAGTATAATTTTTAATTTAAAAAGATCATGAATAAACTTAAATATATATTTTTTGTATTAACCACATTATTTATTGTGAGTTGTAATGATGACGAAGGTTATGTATATTCTAATTTATACGATGTAGTTTTCGAAAATCAAACGGTAGATGCTGAAGTTGGAGAAACAATAACCATTCCGTTTGATATTACAAAAAAATCTGGCGCTGATGATTTTTTTGAAATTACCATTGGAGAAACGGCAGATTTTAATGATTTTAAAGTAAATGCTATGCCATTTGTTGCCAACCAATATGTTAAAATAAATGGATTTGATGGCGCAAATACACTAAGCTTTACTGCATTAACAGCAGGAACTTATAAAGTACCGGTTAAAATTAGATTTTGTGGTGTGGTAACTCCGTATCTTTTAGATGTTGTTGTTAAGGATGACGGATCAAATCCACCTGTTCCACCCGCACCTTTAAGATTATTTGCTGATGGAGTAGAAGCTCTACCAAAAAATACGTCAACCCCATTGCTTATTACTACCCGTTTTAATAAAGATGCAAATGCTGCATATTTAAAAATACCAACACTACGTTTAGAAGATGAAAATGAAAATACAACTTGGCAGTTGCATTTAGTTTCAGATTTAGATATTATTGATAAAATAACGTACCGTGGTACAGATTATTTACCAAATGCGTTTTTTGATTTTGATCCTGCTTTTGCTGACGAGCTTTTTATTTATACTAAACAAAATGCTAATTACGGGCCAGAAACCTTTACAATTAAAGCAACTAATAATTTAGGTGCAGAAAGTAATGTAGTAACTTTTGACTTTTTATATTATGCAAATGTTACATTTGACGCAACTAGTCCGTTAGTTAATGGTACATATACAAATCCCGGAGAATATTTTAATATAGCATCTAGTGAAATAACAAATACTGGTGGTGCCCAAGTTTTTTTGCATGAATTACAACAAATAAAAGATTTAACTTTCTTTGGTAATGGAGCAAAGGTTAAGAAAGTAGAAATGTTTTTTAATTTTTATTATTTAGATACCAAAATGGTTTATCCATATGATCCTAATATTCCTGCTTTGCCAGATGAAAATACTTTGGAGCATTTATATGTAGATAATTTTTCTGACTTTGAATATAAAGTTGAAAGTTCATCGGTTTTGCCTCTTAATCAATTAATTTATTATAGACCTGTTTCTGGTCGCGTAATTAATTTAAGATCTACTATTCAATTTATTGTTGAAAATGAATTTGGGGAAATCGCTGATTTTAACTATGCTCACGGAGTTGATGTTGATGGATTACCATATAATTTTGATCTATAAAATATAATTTTAAAATAAAAAAACTCGGACCAAAGGTCCGAGTTTTTTTATTTTTTATATAAAGGAATTAAATAACTAATAGTATAATTAAAACCTACGCCTACATTGCCGCTATATTTTTTGTTATAGCCCGGTATGTATAAGTTTTCAAAATTATCAATTTTTGTATCGCTAACTAAAAAGTTTAATTGAGCCGAAAAACCTAAATATAAATTGTTTAAAACTTCTGCTTTAACACCAGCAACAAATTCAACCCAAGTTGCATTTAAGCCTTTAAATTCCTGACCAGGAAATGTAATCGATTCAAAATAATGATTGGTATCTCTAATTGTGTACGATTCTAAATTTTGCTTAAACGTTGAGTAAGCTAAACGCCCACCAACATAAATCATATTATTCATATCCAACCAATTTTTATAAACATTGTAATCAATACCAAGTTTAATAAATTCACCCGATGTGGTGTAAGTTAACGGATCGGTTTGGTTGTATTTATCTTCCATGCCCAATTCGGCAGCAACATATAAATTCGTATTAATACGGTAATCACCAGTAACAGCAAAACCTTTGTATTTTTCTTCGTATAAATTTTTTGCTAATCGGTTTAAATCTACTCCTAAACGCAAACCATAAGGTTTGGCATAACGCATGGTTTTAGGATCGGTATTTGCATCATTTTCTTGCGCAAAGCTGCCTAAAGTTGTACCAAGTAAAAATAAACTAAAACAGTACTTTAATATGTATTTCATTTGGGTTTACAATGTTAGGATTTATAACTTCTATGGCACTGATCCAGTTGTGCGTGGTGGTTACGCCATCAGTCGGATTTAAAATAAAATTAGCTTTGTAACCACAAGCTTTAGAAACATATTGCTGTTCTACCTCGTAATTAAATGTAACTACATCCGCAATATCATCTGTAGCATTATCATTATTACCATTTAAAACCAAGTTCCAAGTTGTGGTATTGGCATTAACCATTAAAGGTAAAACCAATTTGTTACCTTCTGCAGCAATGGCAATATCTTTACCAGAAACGTAGGCCAATAATTGGTTTGGATTTTTAGCTTTTGTAGGATCGTTTTTATCAAAAAACTCTAAAACAACGGCTTGCGTTGTCGGATCTTCTTCTGCACAAATATCATCTTTTTCGCAGCTCCAAAATAACAAGCAGCTGGTAAGCAGTACAAAATATTTTAAAATGTTTTTCATTTTTAGATTTTAACAAGATTCAAAAATACTAAACATTGCACGAATATTAAATTTTTTAAGATGAATTAACCATGCAATTTAGAAATAAAAAAAATCATCAATAAAACTTGCGCTTTACTAATGATTTTTAATGTATAATGGGTTAGATTATTTCTTTTCTAATAAAACAACGTTTTCTACGTGATGCGTTTGCGGAAACATATCTACCGGTCGAACGCGAATTACTTTGTACATTTCGTCCATTAAAGCCAAATCACGAGCTTGCGTTGCCGAGTTACAACTTACATAAACTACACGTTTTGGCGCAATTTTTAAAATTTGTTCTACCACATCTTTGTGCATACCATCGCGTGGCGGATCGGTAATAATAATATCTGGTTGTCCGTGTTGTGCAATAAATTCGTCGTTAAACACATTTTTCATATCACCAACAAAAAAATCACAGTTGGTAATGTTGTTGCGTTCGGCATTAATTTTGGCATCAGCAATTGCTTCTGGCACAGCTTCAACTCCAATAACTTTTTTAGCTTTTTTAGCAACGAATTGAGCAATGGTCCCGGTTCCGGTATATAAATCGTAAACCAATTCTTCTCCGGTTAAGCCAGCAAAATCACGTGTTATTTTATATAATTCGTACGCTTGTTCTGGATTGGTTTGGTAAAAAGATTTGGCGTTGATGCTAAACTTTAAACCTTCCATTTCTTCAATAATATGATCGCGGCCGTGGTAGCAAATAACTTCCTGATCGTAAATGGTATCGTTTGCTTTGCCGTTAATTAAATATTGTAACGAGGTAACATTCGGGAATTTTTCTAACAAAAAGTTTAATAATAATTCGCGTTTTGCTACATCTTCTTTAAAGAATTGAATTACAATCATTAATTCGCCGGTTGATGCGGTACGAATCATTAACGTACGTAAAAAACCAGATTGTTCGCGTGGGTTAAAAAACTCCATATTATTTGCGGTAGCAAATTCACGAATAGCATTTCGAATTTCGTTAGATGGATCTGGTTGTAAAAAACATTTTTTAATGTCTAAAATTTTATCCCACATTTTTGGAATGTGAAAACCTAAACCATTTTCGCGCACCAATTCGGCATCCGATTTTATTTCGTCATCGGTTAACCAACGAGCATTAGAAAACGAAAATTCCATTTTATTGCGGTAAAAAAACTGCTCTTTAGAACCTAATATTGGTTCAAATTCAGGCAATTCAATTTTACCAATGCGTTTTAAGTTGTTGTAAACTTCTTGGTTTTTGTAAAACAATTGTTTGTCGTAGTTCATGTTTTGCCATTTACAACCACCACAAGCACCAAAATGTTCACAAATTGGTTCTATTCTATCTTCAGATAATTTATGAAAAGCAATGGCTTTACCTTCATAATAAGCTTTACGTTTTTTAAATGTTTGAATGTCGATAACATCACCCGGAACAACGTTCGGAATAAATATTACCTTGCCATCTGGAGCTTTCGCAACAGAAACACCTTTTGCACCCGCATCTAGGACTTCTACGTTTTCGAATACGATTTTGTCAGTTTTTTTTCTCATGCAGCAAAAGTAATAATGTTTCGCAATAATTCATACTGCAATTGTAATTTAGAATCTTTACAAAGTTTTTTAAAAAGATGTTTTTTTCTGACTATTTTTTGTACTTTAGTCTTGTCCGAGTTTCGAAAATAATAACGGAAAGGACTAATTATTAAACAAATAAATAACTAAAATTTTAAAATTTATGACTACAACTAAATTAACTTCAACCGAAGCTATAGGTTTAGAAGACCGTTACGGAGCGCATAATTACCATCCGCTACCTGTGGTTTTAGCAAAAGGAGAAGGAGTTTATGTGTGGGATGTTGAAGGAAAAAAATACTATGATTTTTTATCATCATATTCGGCGGTTAACCAAGGACACTGCCATCCTGCAATTGTTAAAGCGTTAACTGATCAAGCTAAAACTTTAGCACTAACTTCGCGTGCTTTTTACAACGATAAATTAGGATTGTTTGAAGAGAAAATTACCAAGCTTTTTGGTTTTGATAAAATTTTACCAATGAACACCGGGGCTGAAGCTGTTGAAACGGCTATTAAATTAGCTAGAAAATGGGCTTACGAGGTAAAAGGTACACCAGAAAACGAAGCGGTAATTGTGGTTTGTGACAACAATTTTCACGGACGTACAACAACCATTATTTCTTTTTCTAACGATGTAAATGCACGCCGTAGCTACGGACCATATACTGAAGGATTTGTTCGCATTCCGTACAACGATTTAGATGCGTTAAAAGAAGTTTTAACAAATAAAAATGTTGCCGGATTTTTAGTAGAACCTATTCAGGGTGAAGCTGGTGTTTTTGTTCCAGACGAAGGATATTTAGCAAAAGCAAAAGCGCTTTGTGAAGCGAATAATACCTTATTTATTGCTGATGAAGTACAAACCGGAATTGCTAGAACCGGTAAAATGTTAGCTGTTAATCATGAAAATGTACAGCCAGATATTTTAATTTTAGGTAAAGCACTTTCTGGCGGTATGTACCCAGTTTCTGCAGTTTTAGCAAACGATAGCATTATGCATGTTATTAAGCCAGGACAACACGGATCTACCTTTGGAGGTAACCCAATTGCTGCAGCTGTTGCTATGGCAGCTTTAGATGTTGTTTTAGACGAAAAATTAGCAGACAATGCAGAAGCAATGGGACAAATTTTACGTGACGAATTAAATAAATACATTGCAACCTCTAACATATGTACTTTAGTACGTGGTAAAGGTTTGTTAAATGCGATTTTAATTAACGATACCGAAGATTCAGATACTGCTTGGAATATTTGCTTGCGTTTACGTGACAAAGGTTTATTAGCTAAACCAACGCACGGCAACATTATTCGTTTTGCACCGCCATTAGTAATGACAAAAGAACAAATTTTAGATTGTGCTCGTATTATAACTGAAACGTTAGCAGAATTTGAAAGATAAAATAAAAAAGCTCGATTTTAAATCGAGCTTTTTTATTTTAATATCCTTTTAAATCAATTGGATCTGTGGGTTGTAACGCAATTCTGATTTTTGCTTTTTTCTGAATTATTTTAAAATGATGTTCATCTTCTGGCGTAATTAAGCTTATTGCTGTTCCTAACTTACCTGCACGTCCGGTACGGCCAATACGGTGCACATAATCTAAAGGCGAACGTGGTAATTCGTAATTAATAACCACAGGTAAATCTTCAATATCAATTCCGCGTGCAATTAAATCAGTGGCAACTAAAACATCAACCAATCCATCTTTAAAATCTAACAAAGCATTGTTACGCCCGCCTTGCGATTTTTTACCGTGAATAGCAGCAGCTTTAATACCATTTTTATTTAATTTTTCGACCAAATTATCTGCAGTTCTTGATGCCGAAACAAAAACTAAAACTTGTGTGTAGTTTTTAGATTTGATTAAATAGCGTAAAAACGGGCCTTTAATTTCTGGGCTTACTGCATAAGCGCTTTGCTCAATTTGCGCTTCGCCTAATTCGGTTTCGCTTGCTTCAATTTCAATAACTTCCGGATCAATAACCAAACGCGTTTTCATTTCAGAAACTTTGTCGTTTAAGGTTGCCGAAAACAATAGGTTTTGTCTTTTTTTAGGCAGCTTTTCAATAATGCGGTTCATTTCTTCATCAAAACCCATCTGAAACATTTTATCTGCTTCATCTACACCAAAAATAGCAACTTCGCTTAAGCTTAATGCGTTATGATCTAACAAATCTAACAAACGCCCCGGGGTAGCAATTAAAACTTCAACCCCAATCATATCTTTCATTTGTGGGTTTATAGAAATACCTCCGTAAACGGCCATGGTTTTAATTTTTCGGTCTAAATTTTTATTTAAATCTGAAAAAACATCTTGAATTTGAATGGCTAATTCTCGGGTTGGTACTAAAAGTAATACCGCAATATTTCGGTTTCTTACCGTATTTGTTTTTTGTAATTTCTCTAAAATAGGTAAGGCAAAACTTGCTGTTTTTCCTGAACCCGTGCGCGCAATTCCCATAACATCTTTGCCCGATAATATTACCGGAATGGCTTGTTCTTGAATAGGAAATGGGCTTTTATAACCTGCTTGGGTTGCGTTGGAAATTAAGTTTGCTGACAAACCTAAATCGTGAAATGATTTCATTAAAAATAACTATAAATTAATTTACAAAAGTACTTTAAAAATAAGTAGGAAGCACTTTTTTATTTTTTTTTACTTGATTTTAAACCTAAAAAAAGCGTTTAGAACCTTCTAAACGCTTTTTTATGTTATAATTCGAAATATTTATTTAATAATTTGCTTTCTCCAGCAATCCATAACTCATCGTTTTTACGTAAAACAACATCAGATTCTGGATTTAATATTCTGCAATCTGGTCGGTCAATACAAATAACCAAACCTTTGGTTAATTCACGTAAGTTTGAATCACGAATAGATTTATCTATAAAATCAGGATTATACAACGTGTATTTTTGTAAAACTAAATTGTTGTATTCTTCACTCGCTTCTGTTTCATGTTCTTTTAAAAATTGCGTGAACTCAATAACTTGTTCGTCGGTACCAACAATGCTAATTTCATCACCCGGAAAAATACGTTGATCTTTACTCGGAATGTAAATAACTACATCGCCACGTTTAATTTGTACAACGTTTACGCCAATTTTTTCTCTAAACTTAAGTTCTTCTAAGGTTTTACCCACCAAATCTAAATGATTTGAAATGGTAAAGTTGGTTAAATGCCCATCGTAAAAATCTAACTTAATGTTTTGCATTTCTGCATCTTTGTTTGACTGAATTTCGCGGTCGTTAAAGTTAGATAAAAAGTGACTTTCTAAACGTAAATATTGGTTTACGATACGTTTTCTGAATATTGAGACCAAAACAAAAACAGCAAATAAAGCCAATAAAGAAACCAAAGGTGAAAAGAAAATGTTTAGTAAAAATACTAAAAACATGATTACGATTGAAATACGGAATAATCGGGTAATAAAAATAGGTGCCGAATATTTTTTTTCTTTCGATAACGATTCAATCATTTTTTCATTAAACGGTCTGAATCCAATGGCATAACAAAAAGGCATAACCAATACCAAAGTTATTAATCCAGAAATAACGTTTCCGAATTTGTTATCGGCCACCATTGGGCTTAAATAAAACTCAGAAAATAAAATTATCGCAATAATAATTACTGAGTTTAGTAATATTTGCGTGATGTTATTTTTTACAAATTGTTGCCAATTGCTAGTAACTTTAATACTTTGCGAGTTATAGCTATAATTTTCGATAGCTAACTTTAGTTTTGTAGGTAAAATGGCTTCGAGTTTTATATATGCTTTTTCTGATGATTTAATCATAAAAGGCGTTGTAAAAGTTGTTACTGCCGAAACAGCTACTACGATTGGATATAAAAATTCACTGGTTACGCCTAAGGTCATACCTAAGGTTGCAATAATGAATGAGAATTCTCCAATTTGAGCCAAACTCATCCCTGCTTGAACAGATTGTTTTAAAGGTTGTCCTGATAATAAAGCACCTAATCCAGTAAAAAAAGTTTTACCAAAAATAGTAACAATGGTAATAATTAATACCGGAACAGCATATTCTACTAACGTCCCTGGATTGATTAACATACCAACCGACACAAAGAAAACGGCTCCAAATAAATCTTTTACCGGTTTAATTAAATGCTCAATTTTTTCTGCATAGGTTGTTTCTGCAATAATAGAACCCATAATAAAGGCACCCAAAGCAGGAGAAAAACCAGCTTTTGTAGCTAAAATTACCATGCCTAAACACAGTGCAAGCGCTACAATTAGTAAGGTTTCGTCGGTTAATAAATCTTTTGTTTTCTTCAGTAAGGTTGGAATAATGAAAATACCACCTAAAAACCACAGAATTAAAAAGAACACCAATTTAATGGCTGATATTAACAAATCGGTACCTGAAAAATTTTGCGATACAGCAATGGTAGATAATAAAACCATTAATAAAATGGCAACAATATCTTCAATAATCAGAGCTCCAAAAACAATGCTAACAAACTTTTTACCTTTTACATCTTGCTCTTCAAAAGCACGTAAAATAATAGTTGTACTGGACATGGAAAGAATGGCTCCTAAAAATAAGCTATTCATGGTACTCCAACCTAAGGCAATACCACAAATGTAACCTATAAAAATCATGGCTACAATTTGCACTACGGCGGTTATGCTGGAGGCGCCTCCAACTTTCATTAGCTTTTTAAAACTAAACTCGAGTCCTAAACTAAAAAGTAAAATAATAACCCCAATTTCTGCCCAAACATTAATGCTGTCGCTTTCAGAAACGGTAGGGAATAAATCAAAATGATTACCGGCTAAAAAACCTGCAACTAAATATCCCAGTACCAACGGCTGTTTTAATTTTTTAAATATTAAAACGGAAACCCCTGCTGTCATTAAAATTAAACCTAAATCGGCTATTAAAGGGTATAAATGTTGCGTATTGGCGGATAATGTTGCTGTAATCATATAGTGTATTTAAAATTAATCTGTTATTCCTAAATAGTTTGTTGGCGAAATTTGTAACAATTCGTGTTTAACTTCTTCAGAAACGTTTAAGTTCTGAATAAATTCGTGAATTGATGTTTTAGTAATCGCCGCATTGGTGCGTGTTAAATCTTTTAACGCTTCGTATGGATTCGGATAAGCTTCACGACGTAAAATGGTTTGAATTGCTTCTGCAACTACAGCCCAGTTGTGCTCTAAATCTTCTATAAATTTAGCTTCGTTAAGTAATAACTTGTTTAAGCCTTTTAATGTTGCTTCTAAAGCAATAATTATGTGCCCAAACGGAACCCCAACGTTACGTAAAACGGTAGAATCTGTTAAATCGCGTTGTAATCTTGAAATAGGTAATTTAGCCGCTAAATGCTCTAAAATAGCATTAGCAATGCCTAAGTTTCCTTCTGAATTTTCAAAATCAATCGGATTTACTTTATGTGGCATAGCCGAAGATCCAATTTCGCCTGCTTTAATTTTTTGTTTAAAATATTCCATAGAAACGTATGTCCAAATGTCACGATCTAAATCGATTAAAATGGTGTTGATGCGTTTCAATCCATCAAAAAAAGCAGCAAAATGGTCGTAATGTTCAATTTGTGTAGTAGGGAAGGAGTGGTGTAAACCTAAATATTCCTCTACAAACTTGGTTCCAAATGCTTTCCAATCTGTGTTTGGATAAGCAATGGCATGTGCATTGTAGTTACCTGTTGCACCACCAAATTTAGCAGCGAACGGTACGTTGAATAATAAACGAATTTGTTGTTCTAAACGTTCAACAAAAACCAAAAGTTCTTTACCTAAGCGCGTAGGTGATGCTGGTTGCCCGTGTGTACGTGCTAATAAAGGCACATCTTTCCACTCAATAGCTAATTCTTTAAGTTTGCTAATTACCTTAGTTAAGGTTGGCATGTAAACGTTTTGAAAAGCTTCTTTAGTAGAAAGCGGAATAGCCGTATTATTTATATCTTGCGATGTTAGCCCGAAGTGAATAAACTCTTTAAACGGAGCTAAGTTTAAACGATCGAATTCTTTTTTTACAAAATATTCAACCGCTTTTACATCGTGATTGGTCGTTTTTTCTGTTTCTTTAATCCAAAGTGCATCTTCCGTTGTAAAGTTTTTGTAAATAGCTCTTAATTCAGGAAAAATATTTGGATTTACATTAGCTAACTGAGGCAGACCTTGTTCGCAAAGCGCAATAAAATATTCGATTTCTACTAAAACACGATATTTTATTAGTGCTTCTTCTGAAAAGTATGGCGCTAATGATTCTGTCTTGTTTCTGTATCTTCCGTCAATCGGTGAGATAGCAGATAATTCATTTAAATGCATTGTGTTGTTTGTTGTGTTTATGTTTTTTGAAGACCTACAAAGATAGCGATTTTTAGGGATTTATCCTAAAATTATGTTAGTTATTTGCTAATTCTGCTATCAATTTTGGTTTTAATTCCGCTAAGCCAAAGCTTGCTAAATTAGTAATTGTTGTAAGGTTGTATGTTTTATTGGTTACGTTTGCAGGGTTCGCATCAATATAAAAAATCGTACAATTTTTAGGTGCATATTCGTATAAACTTGCTGCCGGATAAACTTGCATTGAGGTACCTACAATAAGTAATACATCGGCTGTTTTTACAATTTCAATGGCTTTGTTTAACATGGGCACTGCTTCGCCAAACCAAACAATGTGTGGACGAAGTTGTACGCCGTTGTGGTTGTTTTGCGTTGTTAAATCGGTTTCCCAATCTAAAATTACAGCATCGTTATTTACTGGGCGAACTTTGTTTAATTCGCCATGCAAATGCAGTACGTTTTTGCTGCCCGCGTTCGTGTAAATTATCAACATTTTGGGTTATAACTGTTACATTAAAGTATTGCTCAAGCTCAACTAAAATTTGATGGGCAGCATTGGGTTGCACGGTTTTAAGTTGTGCCCGACGTGCGTTGTAAAATTGGTTTACTAAATCGGGGTTTTTACGCCAACCTTGCGGCGAGGCAACTTCCATCACATCATGTCCTTCCCACAATCCATTTGCATCTCTAAAGGTTGCAATGCCGCTTTCTGCACTTATTCCGGCACCCGATAAAACAACTAAATTTCTCATTCGTTTAGATTTGGTTATCTTTGTGAAAGATAATTATTTTGAATGAAATGGCATATAATATATTTGAAGATGAAGCGTATTTAGAATACCTGCATGGCTTTATAACTGAAAATAGAAAAAATAATTTTGAACGTGTTTTAGAAAACCGTACCAAACATTTTACCGTTGCGGTAGAAGATGTTTATCAACTACATAATACCAGTGCGGTAATGCGTAGTTGTGAGGTTTTTGGAGTTCAGGATTTGCATGTGGTAGAAGCAAAATATGGCAAACGCATTGATAAAGAAATTGCCATGGGTGCCGAAAAATGGGTAGATATTCATCGATACAATTCCAATCAAGATTGTATTAATACCTTACGTGCGCAAGGTTATCAAATTGTTGCTACAACGCCGCATACCAACGATTCTAATTTAGATGCGTTTGATATTACTAAACCTTCGGCATTGTTTTTTGGGACAGAAAAATTGGGCCTTTCTGAAGAAGTTATGCAACAGGCAGATTGTTTTTTAAAAATTCCGATGGTTGGCTTTACAGAAAGTTTAAACATTTCGGTTTCTGCAGCCATAATAATTCAGCATTTAACCAATGAATTAAGGCAATCGGACATTGCTTGGCATTTAACACCGGCTCAGGTTTTAGAAAAAAAGATTGATTGGGCACGTAAAACCATTAAAGATATTGACTTTGTTACTCAACGCTATTTAGAGCAAAAAGCTTTGGTTTAATTTTTAGAAGGAATTACATACGTAAGCAAGCTTTGATACGGATTACCAGTTAATTTTAAAAGTTGCGCAAAGGCAGGTTCTGTTTTTAAACCTTGTTTTTTAAGCTGAATAACTTGTTGTTTAAAACTTGGCGGCATGGCTTTTAAAATTTCATATTCTTTAACCATGTGTAAATAGCCGTTTTGCTTGGTAGTTGGTATGTTTTGCGAATAAATTTCGATTTCAAAATCCTGATAGGTAAAAGTACAGACCAAAATATGTTGTTCCAGGTTGCTTATTTTTAGTTTAAAATTTGCTTTATGTTGGTATTGTTGGGTAAGTTTTAACGCCAATTCCTGAACGTTGGTTGTAAACAAAATTAAATCTAAATCACTGTTCTGAATATTAATTTCTATAGGAATGGTGCCTACCAACAACGGTTCGTAGTTTTTAAATGTTTCAAAAAAACACAAATCAGTTAAGGTTTTGTATGCCTTTTGTTGCACGGCATTTCCGGTTTTTAAATATGCGATTGATTTGAAATTCATAATGCGGTTACAAAAATGTAAATATAAAAAAAGTCCACCATTTGGTGGACTTTTTTGTTTTATGCTTCAGCTTCTTTCGGAGCTTCAGGTAAATCAGCTTTAAAAATGAATGAGGCTAATTCTTTGTTTAATCCGTCTAACGTACGTTTAAATAAGTTAAAAGCTTCGAATTTGTAAATTAAAAGCGGATCTTTTTGCTCGTGAACAGCTAATTGAACCGATTGTTTTAATTCGTCCATTTTACGAAGGTGTTTTTTCCACGCTTCGTCTAATAAAGCTAAAGTTATGTTTTTCTCGAATTCGTCTGTAACCGAACGGCCCATTGTTTCGAAAGCTTTTTGCAAGTTTGTTACCACGCTTAATGATTTTTGACCGTCTGTAAACGGAATCACGATGCGCTCAAAACGATCACCTTGGTTTTCAAAAACATTTTTAATAACCGGGAATGCATTTTTAGCATTACGTTCGTTTTTCTCTTTGTAAACCTGAGTTAAATTGTGGTACAATTTGTTAGTTAATTCTTGTGCCGACATTTTTTTGAATTCTTCTTCGCTAAATGGCGAACCAATAGCAAAGGTTGTAATCAACTCAAATTCAAAGTTTTTATAATCGTTTGTAGGTTTGTTGTTTTCAGTAATTAATTCTGCTAAATCGTATAACATATTAGCAATATCAACTTTTAAACGCTCTCCGAATAAGGCATGACGACGACGTTTGTAAATTACTTCACGTTGTGCGTTCATTACGTCATCATATTCTAATAAACGTTTACGAACCCCAAAGTTATTTTCTTCTACACGTTTTTGTGCTCTTTCAATAGATTTGGTCATCATAGAATGCTGAATTACTTCACCTTCTTTAATACCCATACGGTCCATTAATTTTGCAACACGCTCTGATCCGAATAAACGCATTAATTGGTCTTCTAACGAAACATAGAATTGTGATGATCCTGGATCTCCTTGACGACCTGCACGACCACGTAACTGACGGTCAACACGACGTGAATCATGACGTTCTGTACCAATAATGGCTAAACCACCAGCAGCTTTTACTTCGTCAGATAATTTAATGTCGGTACCACGACCAGCCATGTTGGTAGCAATGGTTACAATACCTGCTTTACCAGCTTCGGCTACAATTTGCGCTTCTTGCTTATGTAATTTCGCGTTTAATACGTTGTGTTTAATACCTCTAATTTTAAGCATACGGCTTAATAATTCTGACGTATCAACCGATGTTGTACCAATTAATACTGGGCGACCAGCTTCTGATAATTGTACGACATCTTCTATTACAGCGTTAAATTTTTCGCGTGTGGTTTTGTAAATCAAATCTTCTTTATCGTGACGTTGAATTTTACGGTTTGTCGGAATTTCTACCACATCTAATTTATAGATTGACCAAAATTCTCCAGCTTCTGTAACCGCAGTACCTGTCATCCCCGCCAACTTGTTGTACATACGGAAATAGTTTTGTAAGGTTACTGTTGCAAAGGTTTGAGTTGCCGCTTCAATTTTTACGTTTTCTTTCGCTTCGATAGCTTGGTGCAATCCATCAGAATAACGACGCCCGTCCATAATACGTCCGGTTTGCTCGTCAACAATCATAACTTTATTGTCCATTACTACATATTCTGAATCTTTTTCGAATAATGTGTATGCTTTTAAAAGCTGTGTAATGGTGTGAATACGTTCTGATTTTATAGAAAAATCTTGATATAAAGCTTCTTTTTCGGTTGCTTCATCTTCTTTAGATAAATTTTTCTTTTCGATGTTTGCGATTTCGGTACCGATATCTGGTAACACGAAGAAATCGTCAGATGTATTTTTAGATAATTCTTTAATTCCTAAATCTGTAAGATCTACTTGGTTGTTTTTTTCTTCAATTACAAAAAACAAAGCTTTATCTACAATTGGCATATCACGGTTGTTGTCTGCCATGTAGGTGTTTTCTGTTTTTTGAAGAATTTGACGAACACCTTCTTCAGATAAAAACTTAATTAAAGGTTTGTGTTTTGGTAAAGCGCGGTAAGCACGTAAAAGTTGGAATCCTCCTTCTTTAGTATCTCCCGCTTTAATTAAACGTTTAGCTTCTGTTAAACAGTTTGTAGCAACGTTACGTTGTAATTGGTAAATGCTATCAACCTTTGGTTTTAGCTCGTTAAATTCATGACGATCTCCTTGTGGAACCGGACCAGAAATAATTAATGGCGTACGTGCATCATCAATTAAAACCGAGTCAACCTCGTCTACAATAGCATAGTTGTGTTTACGTTGCACCAATTCTTCAACCGAATGAGCCATGTTATCACGTAAATAATCGAAACCAAATTCGTTATTTGTTCCGTAAGTAATATCGGCTTGATATGCAGCACGACGCCCTGGTGAGTTAGGTTGGTGGTTATCAATACAATCTACCGTTAAGCCATGGAATTCGAAAATTGGCGCTTTCCAAGAGCTATCACGTTTTGCTAAATAATCGTTCACGGTTACTACGTGTACTCCGTTTCCGGTTAAAGCATTTAAATATACAGGTAGGGTAGAAACTAAAGTTTTACCTTCACCGGTTTGCATTTCTGCAATTTTACCTTGATGTAAAACGGTACCACCAATAAGCTGAGTATCGTAATGTACCATATCCCACGTTACGGTTTGTCCGGCAGCATCCCATGTGTTTGCCCAGTTTGCTTTATCACCTTCTATGGTAATATAAGGTTTGGTTTGAGCTAATTCTTTATCTTTGTCAGTTGCTGTTACTGTAACAATTGGATTGTCTTTAAAGCGCGCTGCTGTAACTTTCATTACGGCAAATGCTTCTGGTAAAATATCTGTTAATACCTTTTCGCTAATTTCGTAAGCTTCTTTTTCAATCGCATCAATAGAAGCGTAAATGTCTTCGCGTTTGTCAAAATCGTCAGTAGCTTCGATTTCTTGTTTAAGCGATTGTATTTTAGCATCTTTTTCTGCACGTGCTTGTTTAACTAAATCTTGAAAGTAAACGGTTTTAGCACGTAGCTCGTCGTTGTTTAACGACTGAAATTCGTTTTCGTATTTTTTAACTTTTTCGATAATAGGTCGAATGGCTTTTACATCCTTTTCCGATTTATCACCAACAAAAGCCTTTATAATAGCATTTATTAAGCTCATAATAGTTTTTTGTTATTTAAATAGATATGATAAAACAAAAAAAGTCTCGCAGAATGAGACTTTTTTTATTGGTATTTTATATTAATACTCATCCTCGTTCCAAAGATAATCTTCGTCGGTCGGATAGTCAGGCCAAATTTCTTCCATAGACTCATAGATTTCTCCTTCGTCTTCTATTGATTGTAAATTTTCAACAACCTCTAACGGAGCACCAGTTCGAATCGCGTAATCAATAAGCTCGTCTTTAGTTGCAGGCCAAGGAGCATCACTTAAATAAGATGCTAATTCTAATGTCCAATACATTTCTTAATCAATTTTAGTTTTATGCAAAAATAAATTTTATACTGAAAAAAACAAGTAAAAAAAAGTTTTATTTAAAAAAAATTTAAGAACGTTATTTTTACTGCGAGGAATAAAAAAATAATTTAATTATTTTCTTGGTATCCATTTAATTTCGTCAGCTCCTAAATCAAAAGACAACTTTCGTGCCAATACAAATAAATAGTCAGAAAGTCGGTTTAAATACATAATTACCATCGGATCTATTTCTTCTGACTGACTTAATTCGGTCGATAAACGCTCGGCACGACGACAAACGCAACGCGCAATATGACAATATGACACCGTGGTGTGTCCGCCAGGCAAAACAAAATGTGTCATAGGGGGTAAGGCAGCATCCATGGTATCCATTTCATTTTCTAAAAAAGCAACATCTTGTTCCGAAATGCGAGCAATGTTTAAACGCGGTTGTCCGTTTTTTAAAATTTCTTTTTCAACCGGAGTAGCCAAAATAGCCCCAACGGTAAATAAGCGGTCTTGAATTTCGATCAAAACATTTTTATACGCCGGGTTTATGTCTTGATCACGAATTAATCCAATGTAAGAATTTAGTTCATCTGTTGTTCCGTAGCTTTCAATTCGAATATGATTTTTTGGTACGCGTTGCCCACCAAATAAGGCAGTTGTTCCTTTATCTCCTGTTTTTGTATATACCTTCATGTTTATGGCTTTAAGTAAGATAAAAGTATTACTTTTTTTCTGGTTTTAAAATTAATATCAAAATTGCTTGTTATTCTTGGCTTTACTAATTTTTAGTTTTAAAATCTGTATTACATTTGCTGCATGAATGAATTACTTGCTCCGCAACCCAAATTGGGTAAAAAAGGATTACTAACCTTAATCTTTTTTTTGAATATGACTGGCCCAATGTCAATCGATTTGTATTTATCGGGCTTACCGCAAATGATTGTGGATTTTAATACTACCGAATCTGTTTTAAACTACACATTAATTGGTTTTTTTATCAGTTTTGCTATTGGCATGCTTTTTATTGGACCAATTAGTGATAAAGTTGGACGCAAACCCATTTTACTTGGCGGAATTTTAGTTTACGGAATCGCTTCGGTTTTATGTTCGGTTGCCCAACATGTAGAAATGCTTATTTTGTTTCGCATTATTCAAGCATTAGGAGCAGGGGGAATGATTTCAGTTTCTACCGCTATGGTTAAAGACAGTTTTTCGCACGAAGAACGCCCAAAAATTATTGCTTTGCTGCAAATGTTAGGCGTTTTTGCACCCACGGTTGCGCCGTTGGTTGGTGCGCAAATTATTCAATTTTTTTCATGGCATGTAACCTTTACGGTTTTAGCTTTTTTTGCTTTAATTGCCTTTATAATCGCTTTGTTTTTAACCGAAACCTTAACGCCAGAAACCAAATTAAAAGATTCTGTTTTTAGAAGCATTTTATCACTGAAACACATTTTAGTTCATAAACCTTTTATGGTTTTCTTGGTTTCTATGGGTGGTCCGTCTGTAGTTTATATGGCTTTTTTATCGTTAAGTTCTTATATTTATATTGATTGGTTTCAGTTAAACGGAACCGAATACAGCTTGTTTTTTGCAGTAAATTCGTTACTTTTATTAGTTGGGCCAAGGGTTTACTTGGCTGTTCGTCATCAAGTAACCCCTAAACAAATTGTAAAAATTGCTTTTGGTGGTATTGTACTTTCTAGTATTTTATTGTTTACCATTGGTACTTTATCTCCTTATTTATTTTTAATTGCTTTTGCACCCGTAACGTTTAGTAACAGCTTTTTACGCTCGTTCGCTTCAAACGTTTTGTTAGGGCAAGATAATATGAATTCGGGCGGTGCTGCATCCATTATTAATTTTTCAAATACCGGATTGGGCGCAATGGGCATGATGTTGGCTGCCTTGCCATTTGGTACAAACATTCAGCGTTTGGGCTTTGTTATTGTAATTGCCATGGCATTAAGTATTTATTTGTGGTATTATTTTAATAAAAAAGGATATCAATTACGCGGGGTTTAAAGCGTAAATTACAGGAACTTCTAAATGACAAAAAAATAGCCTATTTTTGCTACAAATACTACTATTGTGAATTACTTATCAGTCGAGAATATATCTAAAGCTTATGGCGAACGCGTTTTGTTCGAAAACGTTTCGTTTGGCATCAATAAAGATCAAAAAATTGCTTTTGTAGCAAAAAATGGAAGCGGAAAAACATCTATTTTAAACATTATTACCGGTAAAGATTCGCCCGATTCGGGGCAAGTAGTTACTCGTAAAGATATTAATGTTGCCTTCTTATCGCAAGAACCCGATTTGCAAAACGAATTAACTATTGAAGAAAGTATTTTTGCATCAGATAACGAAATTTTAAAAGTAATTGAACGTTATGAAAAAGCGGTTTTAAATCCGGAAGATGAAAAAACGTTTCAAAGCGCTTTCGATCAAATGGATTTGTACAACGCTTGGGATTTTGAAACCCAGTACAAACAAATTTTATCAAAGCTAAAATTAGACGATTTAAAACTGAAAGTAAAAAATCTTTCTGGTGGTCAAAAAAAGCGTTTGACTTTAGCCATTATTCTAATTAGCCGACCTGATTTGTTAATTTTAGACGAGCCAACCAACCATTTGGATTTAGAAATGATTGAATGGTTAGAAAATTACTTTGCTAAAGAAAACATTACGCTGTTTATGGTAACGCACGACCGTTATTTTTTAGAGCGCGTTTGTAATGAAATTATAGAATTAGATAACGGAATAATTTATCAATATAAAGGGAATTATTCGTACTATTTAGATAAAAAAGAAGAGCGTATTGCTGCCGAACAAGCCTCGGTAGATAAAGCCAAAAACTTATTTACGAAAGAATTAGAATGGATGCGCCGCCAACCAAAAGCGCGAACAACCAAATCTAAATCTCGTCAAGACGATTTTTACATAATTAAAGAAAAAGCCAGCCAACGCCGTATTGAACATCAGGTTGAACTCGAAATCAACATGGAGCGCATGGGTAGTAAAATTGTAGAATTACATAATCTGCACAAAAAATTTAACGACAAAGTTATTTTAAACGGCTTTACCTACAATTTTGGACGTGGTGAACGCATCGGAATTATTGGTAAAAACGGAACTGGTAAATCTACCTTTTTAAATATTTTAACCCAAACCATGCAACCCGATGCAGGTAAAGTTGTGGTTGGTGAAACCATTAAAATTGGCTATTATACCCAAGCCGGAATTAACCCAAAACCCAACCAAAAGGTAATTGATATTATTAAAGAATTTGGCGAATATATTCCGCTTTCTAAAGGTCGATTACTTTCTGCAGGGCAACTTTTAGAACGCTTTTTGTTTGACCGTAAAAAGCAACACGATTATGTTGAAAAATTAAGCGGTGGCGAATTAAAACGTTTATATTTATGTACCGTTTTAATTCAGAATCCAAACTTTTTAATTTTAGACGAGCCAACAAACGATTTAGATATTGTAACCTTAAACGTTTTAGAAAGCTTTTTGTTAGATTATCCAGGGTGTTTACTGGTTGTTTCGCACGACCGTTATTTTATGGATAAAATTGTTGACCATTTATTTGTGTTTCGAGGCGAAGGTGAAGTAGAAGATTTTCCGGGTAATTATTCTGATTTTAGAATTTACGAAGATTCTGCCGAGCCGGTAAAAGATGAGGTTGCTAAAGAAAAAGTAAACAAAAAAGAAAAATCGGTTAAAGCAGGATTAACTTTTAACGAGCAAAAAGAATTTTCTAAAATAGAACGTGAAATTAAAGATTTAGAAGCTAAAAAAACTTTAATTGAACAAGAATTTGCAGACGGAAAAGTTGCCGATGATGCTATTGAAAAAAAATCGATTGAACTTCAAAAAGTAATTGAAAATTTAGAAGAGAAAGAAGAACGTTGGTTTGAACTTTCTGCTAAAATGGAAGCATAATGAAAGCACTTATACAAGGTTATTTTAAGTTTTTAAAACGCTCAACCAACCAACACGGGGTACATTCGCCCTTTGTTTTTAAATTGGTTACGCAATGTTTTTACGACAAGCAAAACAAATCCGCGTATAAGGTTTTACAAGCATATCGCAACCGTTTGTTGCAAAACAAAAATACCATTCATGTAACCGATTTTGGTGCTGGATCGCGTATTTTTAAAACCAACCAGCGCGAAATTGCTAAAATTGCTAAAACTGCTGGCATAACTAAAGCACGTGCCGAACTTTTATATCGGGTAACTGCCTATTTTAAACCCAAGCAGGTGTTAGAAATTGGTACATCTTTAGGTTTAGCAACAGCCGCATTAGCTGCAGGTAATTCGGATGCCGAAATAATAAGTTTAGAAGGTTGCCCAGAAACCGCAGCTACAGCATTAGAAAATTTGCAACATTTTAACTTGCATAATGCAACGGTTAAAATAGGTGAATTTACCCAAAGCTTTAAAGAACTAGAAACTAAAAAGTTTGATTTAATTTATTTTGATGGCAACCACCAAAAAGACGCAACTTTAGCGTATTTTGATGCATTGCTTCCTACAGCACATAACGATTCGGTTTGGATTTTTGATGATATTCATTGGTCTAAACCTATGAATGAAGCTTGGGAAATAATTAAAAATAAACCTGAAGTTTGCGTTACGATTGATACCTTTCAGTGGGGATTTGTATTTTTTAGAACCGAACAAGAAAAAGAACATTTTACCATTCGTACATAAAAAAAATCCAGCTTTTATAGCTGGATTTTTTTATATGTTTATAATAATGTCAAAACGGGTGCGGTTTCCTCCGCGTCTAAAACTCGGGTCCATGCCGTGTAAACCTTTAATTTCTTCCATAAAAAAGGTTCGGTTTCTAAAACTAATTCTATCGTTGTATTTGTATAATAAAACAACTTCATAACCTTTTAAGTTGGTAGATGCCCAACGGGCTAAATCAAATTGTGCATACAAATCTAAAGCTGCATATTTTTCCATGTACATATAAGCACCGCTTAAGGTTAACTTTCTACTAATAAAAGGCAATTCTGATCGTACAGCTACGTAAACACCCGAACGTTGGTTACTAAAATCGGGGGCCGTGCTGGCATCAAAACCTGAATCAAACGATGTTTTTCCGGATGCATCTGTAATTAAAGATGATGGAATTCCGCTTTTATAATTTTTAAAATTATAGTAATAATCTACTTTTAAAGACAAATTATTTAAAGGTTTAATTTTGTATATAAATTCGGTTGCAGAAATGGTATAATCGGGTGCTAAATCGCCATCCCAAAATGCATTTTGTAAATCGCTTTTAAAGCGGTTCATTAACGATTGGCCTTTTATAATTCCTGAGCTAATGCTAAAAATACGGTCATCGTTATTTTGCTCTAAGTTTAGTGAGAAACCATATAAACTTCCTTGATTTTTAAACGATTCGTTATTGCGGTAGCTTTCTATATAAAAAGCTGCTTTTCCGTAAAAATTAAATGCTTTAGGCATTTCTTTTTTGTATTGATAACTTACCCCATCATGGCGCCAAAAATCAAATTGCGTTCCTGATTGATTGGGCCAAATTTCGGATGCATCCTGGCGCCCAACTTTTATGTACTGATTTTCTTTAAAACGAAATTTTAACCAAACTTCATCTAGCAAAATGGCTAATCTCGAATCGGCATCTCCACCATAAGCAAAACCAGGAAAAACCTGCACGCTAAAACGATAATCTAATCGGTCGGTAATTTTTGTGTCTAAATAAACATTAGCCAAAATACGTGACCAAAAACGAGATTGAATGTGTTCTCCCGAATTGGTTTCGGGGTTGTAAACAATTTGGTTCCAATCCAACTCAGCTACTCTGAAAATAGCGAACGAGCTTATTTTTGTTCGATCTATAATATTAGATTTCTGTTTGGTTTTCTGTGTGTTTTGTTCTACTTGTTTTTGTAGTGCAGCAACTTGTTCTTTTAAAAGCTTAAATTCTTCCGCGTAATTTACTTGTGCCGAATCTGTTTTTTGATCCTGAGCCGATGCAAAATAGGGTAGTAAAAGTGCCAAACACAATATTGCGGGGTGCAAAATTTTACATTTCATTTACTTTTATATTTTTTTATTAAGATTAAAACACAATTGTTTGCCTTATCCGTCTCTTTCTGTTAAATTTGACGATATACTATTAACATTTTTTTTCGATTTTTATTTTTAAAATCCGGGAAATACGTAAAATTTAACGTTAAACTGCAATTGCTGGTTATCTGTTTTATTCAAATTTAATATTCACTATATACTACTATAAATACTAACTCACTTATTACATGAAAAAAAAGTCCACATTTTTAATTGTATTATTACTCGTTGCTCTGCTTGCGCTAATTTTTTATCGCATTTCTAAAAATAGTCAAGCTGCGGCTGGAGCCAAAGCTGCTCCTAAAAGCGCTGCAATTAGTGCTATGGTTTTAGAAGCACAAGTTTTTAATGACGAATTAACGGTTAGCGGAACGCTTGAAGCTAATGAAGAAACAACCATTCACAGCGAAGTTTCGGCATTGGTTTCGGCTATTTCTTTTCAAGAAGGAACTCAGGTTGCTAAAGGGCAAGTGCTTGTAAAATTGGTTGATACCGAATTAAAAGCACAAGTTGCTCAGGCAAAAAATAAAATGAAATTGGCTTGGGAAAATTTAAAACGTGCTAAATTATTGCTTGAAAAGGAAGCGATAAGTCGTGAAGAATTTGAGTTTTCTGAAACCGATTTTTTAACGGCAGAAAGTGCTTTAAACATTATTCAGGCGCAATTAGATAAAACAACAATTCGTGCACCATTTTCGGGTACCATTGGTTTACGCAACATTTCGGCTGGTAGTTATATTACGCCAGCAACTGCAATTACCAATTTAGTTAATGCAGATCCGATTAAAATTACATTTTCAATTCCAGAAAAATACGCTGCACAAGTTAAAAATAATACCGAATTAAATTTCACGGTAACGGGGAACCCAAAAGTTTATACAGCTAAAGTTTTTGCTGTAGAACCTTTGATTGATGTAATGACGCGAACTTTAACTATTAAAGCCATTTGTGCCAACCCAAATAACGAACTTATTCCGGGCTCTTTTGCTAATATTAATTTGCCTTTAACTACGTTAAATGATGCGTTGTTGGTTCCGGCAGAAGCTTTAATTCCGGTTCAAAATGGTAAAAAAGTATTTGTTTATTCGCAAGGTAAAGCCAAAGAAGTTATGGTTGAAACCGGAACGCGTACCAACAAAGATGTTTTAGTTATTGAAGGATTAAAAGCAGGCGATACGTTACTTACATCTGGAATTATGATGTTAAGACACGATCAGAACATTTCGGTTAACTTAAATAAATAATACATGAGTCTGTCTACCTTAAGTATAAAACGACCGGTATTTACTATTGTCGTTAACCTGGCCTTAATTTTATTCGGAATTTTAGGATTTACCTTTTTAGGTGTTCGAGAATATCCGTCTATTGACCCGGCTCAAATTAGCGTTCGTACAAATTATGCAGGGGCTAATGCCGATATTATTGAGTCGCAAATTACAGAGCCTTTAGAAAAAGTTATTAACTCGATTGACGGGATTAAAAACCTCTCTTCCACGTCAAACCAAGGGGTTAGTAATATTAATATTGAATTCCATTTAGATAAAAATTTAGAAGAAGCTGCTAACGATGTACGTGACAAAGTTTCGCAAGCGCTACGTAGTTTACCTCAAGATTTAGATACGCCACCGGTAGTTTCTAAAGCCGATGCCGATTCAGAACCTATTATTATCATGACTTTACAAAGTGATGGTAAAAATATTTTAGAATTATCCGATTATGCTGATAACGTTATTGCACAACGCCTACAATCTATATCGGGCGTAAGTTCAGTAAGCATTTGGGGGCAGAAACGTTTTGCTATGCGTTTATGGATTGATGCACCAAAGTTAGCCGCTTACGGCTTAACTATTTTAGATGTTCAGGCCGCGTTACAAGCCCAAAATGTTGAGTTACCTTCTGGTAAATTAACAGGTGCCAAAACCGAAATGGCAATTAAAACCTTAGGAAACTTAGCTACTGAAGATCAGTTTAACGATATCATTATCAAATCTACTGATCAAAAAGTTATTCGATTAAAAGATGTTGGTACTGCACGTTTAGAAGCTGAAAACTTTGAAACCAGTATGACCGAATCCGGCGTACCAATGGTTTCCTTAGCTATTATTCCGCAACCCGGAACCAATTATTTAGATATTGCTAACCAATTCTATAAAGAATTTGATCGTTTGCAAGATGATTTACCTGACGGGTTTAAAATGGAAATTTCCATGGATAATACGTTGTTCGTAAAACGCGCCATTACCGAGGTGGTCGAAACCTTATTTATTTCGGTTGCATTGGTTGTGTTAATTATTTACGCGTTTTTCAGAAACTGGTCGGTTGCTTTCCGCCCGTTGGTAGATATTCCGGTATCGTTAATTGCTACTTTTTTTATTATGTATTTGTGTGGTTTTTCAATCAACGTACTTACCTTATTGGCTATCGTTTTGGCAACCGGTTTGGTGGTAGATGATGGAATTGTAGTAACCGAAAATATTTATAAAAAGGTTGAAGAAGGCATGTCGCCAATTGAAGCTGCAATAAAAGGATCTAACGAAATTTTCTATGCCGTAATTTCCATTTCAGTAACCTTAGCAGCCGTATTTTTACCCGTAATCTTTTTAGAAGGATTTGTGGGCCGATTGTTCCGGGAATTTGGTGTGGTAATTGGAGCCGCCGTTTTAATTTCGGCCTTTGTATCGCTTACGTTAACACCAATGTTAAATGCATATTTGGTAAAAGGTGGCCAGCAAAAACAAACCAAGTTTTACCAACGTACCGAAAAATATTTTGTGCGTATGAACAAATCGTACGCAGGCAGCTTGCAGTTCTTTTTAAATCGCAAATGGTTAAGCGCAGCAGTTATTGTGGTTTGTTTAGGTATGATTGCTTTATTTTTTACCATTTTACCAAAAGAAACTGCACCTTACGACGATCGTAGTAATATTTCTGTTCGTGCAACCGGTCCAGAAGGTGTTTCGTATGATTATATGCAAAAATTCATGAATGAATTAACGGATATGATTAACGATTCTGTTCCAGAAAAAAATGTAAGCTTAGTAATTACATCACCAAGTTACGGATCTGGATCAGCAAACAGCGGGGTAATTCGTTTAGGATTGGTACAGCCGCAAGATCGTGAAAAAACACAAGGCCAAATTGCTAACGATTTAAGCGTTTGGACTCGTAATTTTACCGATGCTAAAGTTTCTATTTCCCAACAACCAACCATTTCGGTTGGGCGCCGTGGTGGGATGCCAATTCAATACATTATTCAGGCAACTAATTTTGAAAAACTAGAAGAAAAAGTTCCGGAATTTATGGATGCGGTTTCACAAAGTCCTGTTTTTTCAAACTTCGATATCAATTTAAAATTTAACAAGCCCGAAGCGTACATTACCATTGCTCGTGATAAGGCCGAAAATTTAGGTGTTTCTATTTTAGATATTGCACGTACCTTACAAATGTCATTATCTGGGCAGCGTTTTGCTTATTATATGATGAACGGAAAACAATACCAAGTAATTGGGCAGTTTAACCGTACCGACCGTTCGGCACCTATGGATTTAGCTGCTATGTATGTAAAAAATAACAAAGGGCAACTAATTCAGATGGATAACTTGGTTACGATTGAAGAAAAAAGTAGCCCACCGCAGTTGTATCACAACAACCGTTATATGTCGGCAACCGTTTCAGCATCTTTAGCACAAGGTCAAAGTTTAGAAGATGGAATTAAAGAAATGGATCGCATTAAAGAACAAGTTTTAGACGATTCTTTTACAACTGATTTAGGTGGTGAAGCGCGTGATTTTATGGAAAGTAGTTCAAATACCTTATTTGCATTTGGTTTAGCTATTGTTTTAATATTCTTAATCTTAGCCGCGCAGTTTGAAAGTTTTATTGATCCAATTATTATTTTAATTACGGTGCCAATGGCTGTAGCTGGAGCTTTATTTTCGCTGTGGTTGTTTGGACAAACCTGGAACATTTTTAGCCAAATCGGAACCATTATGTTAATTGGTTTGGTAACTAAAAACGGAATTTTAATTGTTGAATTTGCGAATCATTTACGCGATCAAGGTCTATCTAAATACGATGCCGTTTTACAAGCGTCAGAATCACGTTTACGCCCAATTTTAATGACCTCGCTAACCATTGCTTTAGGAGCTTTACCAATTGCTTTATCAATCGGTGCTGCATCTATTAGCCGTATGGGAATGGGTGTTGTAATTGTTGGTGGAACCTTGTTTTCATTGGTTCTTACCTTATTCGTAATTCCTACTATTTATTTAATGTTTTCACGCAAGCGCAAGCACAATCCAGAATTAGACAAATATTAGTACCTAATGAAAAAGCTATATATATTTATAACAACGCTTGCTTTGGGTAGCTTTACAAGTTACGCGCAAGAATTGTTAACCATAAAAGATGCCGTAGCAATTGCTTTAAGCCAAAACTACGACATTCAATTATCTCAAAACGACAAAAATATTACTGCCGAAAGCGTGAGCATTGGTGCTGCAGGTTTTTTACCCAATCTAACAGCCAATTTAACGCAAAATAACAGCGTAATGAATTCTGAACAAACGCAATCTAGCGGCGTAGTTCGATCACTTAAAAATGCTAAAAATAACAATTTAAGTTACGGAGTAAGTTTAGGTTGGACCGTTTTTGACGGATTGGACATGTTTAAACGCTATGATATTTTAAAAGAAACCGACAACTTTCAGGAAGCACAATTTAAGCAAGCGGTGCTTGAAACCATTTCGTTGGTTATGGTAAATTATTACAATATTGTTGAGCAAACCAATGTACATAAAGCGTTAGAATCGGTTAAAGAAATATCGCTAGAACGTTATAACATTGCCGAAGCGCGTTTTAAAATTGGTAAAGCTTCTAAGCTTGAAGTTTTAAACGCTCAAGTTAATTTAAACGAAGATGAATCAAATTTAATACGTCAGGTAAATACCATTCAATCATTAAAAATTCAATTAAATAGATTGTTAGCTCGTGAATTAGCTACTAATTTTGAAGTTGAAAAAGAAATGAGCTACGACGAGCTGTTAACCTACACCGATTTGTACGAAACGGCAATGCAGCAAAATCCAGAAATCATGAAGATTGAAATTAGCCGTCGTTTAGCCGAATTAAATTTGCAACAAGTTAAAGCAAAACGTTATCCAACTGTTCGAGTAAATGCCGGATATAATTTTAATGAATCTGAATCGAGCCTTGGGTTTACCACCCACGCCAATTCGCACGGATTTAATTACGGCTTGGCTGTTTCTATGAATTTGTTTGACGGATTAACCCAACATCGTAACGAACGCATTGCTAAAATAAATATTGAAAGCATGGATTTACGAGTTAAAAACCAAAACGAACAGCTTTCTACTTTGTTGTTAACTGCGTTTAATAATTTTCAAACCTTTCAATCTTTGGTTAAAGTTGAAGAAAATAACGTTGGCTTGGCTAAAAATAGTTTAGATATTACCAACGATAAGTTTAAAATCGGAACGGTAAGCTCGGTAGAATTTAGAGATTCACAAGAAAACTACATCAACGCTGTTTCCCGTTACAATGCTGCCTTATTAGATACCAAATTAGCAGAAATTGAACTGAAGCAAATTATGGGTAAATTAGATATTTAATAAAATCGGAGCATTAGCTCCGATTTTTGTTTTTAAAATGCTGTACATTTGATTTTTTTATTTCACAACATGCAAGCACAACAACTTACTTTTGGCTTATATGGGCACACGTTGCATCATACCCAAATTCAATCGCACAACGGACAATATTTGGTTTACGATTCTCGTAATGATGATACGCAGATTGCCAGCACCCAAACCATAGAAGTTTTACAGCTAGAAAGTTTAGCAACCCAAGTAATTTACCGTTGTAATCCGGCTGGTGTTTACGGTCCTGGGGTTGGTGCAGCAACCTTTTCTCCTCAACAATTGCAAACCTTGTTTATACACGGTATAAAAAATGCTTCACCTAGTAATCCGTATAGCATGACGCGCCGTACCGGGGTTAGTATTTTTTTAAATAATCCTGGGCACCCTATTTACATGGATGCACGTAATATTTACGAACCTTTTACAGCTGGTGCTTTACGTGGCGGCACGCATGCGCACGCTTGGCATCCAAATGGAAATTTAATATCGTTTACGTACAATGATTTTGTTTTAGAACATGCAACGCATAGAAATGCTGATCGCGATTTGCGTTCGGTTGGTGTTATGTTTCCTCAATCGGTTTCTGTTTTTAAAGATGAAGAAGGAGAAAATAATTCGGGAGAAATGTTTGCTGTTTTAGTTTCTGAAGTTGTTAATCAGGCGCAACCAAATACTGACGAAATCGAAAAAGCTTTTGACGAATGTTGGTTGGGTAGTTTGCGTAAACTTGCTTTTCAGGGGCATGTTCGTGATGCAAAAGGTAAATTACAATCCGAAATTTTTATTGTTGATTTACCAGATAACTTATCGCAAGCCGGAGCGCATCCTTTACAAGGAACTGCAACCACGCGTTGTGGTGTTCCTTTAGGAACCAAGCAATACCGAATTACGCATACGCCCAACGGAATATCTAATTTTAGACATTGGTTGCGTAGCAATTCATCTGGTACCCTTGTTTATTTTTTAATGGAAGATGATTTAGGATGTACACAATTGTTTCAAGTTGCAATTGCAAGTCAAAAAATAAAGCAATTATCTTTTCATGATTCTGGCATTCATTCGCCTTTTAATGTGCATGTTGATGCTAAAAATGCTGTTTATTTACAGCATCAAAGTTTGGTGTTGTTAGATTTAGAAACCGGGCAAAGCAACGTGCTTTTTGAATCTACTGCCGATATTCAGTTAACTGGGATTCCGCATTTTTGCAACCATTCTAACACCATTTATTTTAATGCTTATGTAAAGTATAATACGGCAAGTTATATTCAAATATTTCGAATAACATATTAAAAAAAGCACTTACTTAAGTAAGTGCTTTTTAGTTTTATATCGCTTCCGGATTTTGGCTGCTTATCTTGTTTTGTTCAATGCTTTGCATCCCATCTTTATACCAGTCTGTTTTTTGTAACAACTTTAAGGTTGGTTTAAAGAATATTAAAAAGAAAACTGAGGTAAAGGTGTTTGACGCCGTAAATGCAGCAGCAACTTGCAACGCATGGCTGTCTGTTAAATATCTTGCAAATTGTTCTAAAACGCCAAAAAATGGTAACATAATTAATACGCCAATAATGTTAAATCCTGTTGCCGAAGCTGCAACTAATTTGGACATGGGCGATAATTTTAAAGAAACCAATAATGCTGTTGAGGTTGTACCAATGTTAGCACCAACAACAATTGCAATAGCAGCATTTAACGGAACTACGCCTTGTGAAACCAAAACAATTACTAAACCAACAACAACCGAACTCGATTGAATGATAATCGTAATAATGATTCCGTAAATGATTCCTAATATCGGATTGGTTGCTTTTTCCATAATTTGCAACAACATCGGATCATTTTTAATTGGTTCCATAGAAATGCTTATTAGGTTTAAAGCAAAAAAGATAAAACCGAAGTAAAAAATAGATTTTCCTGCCACTGCGATTCGGCTCGGTGCCATACTTATTAAGGTACCTAAAACAATTAAGGCTGGACCAAACATATCGGATTGATACGAAACAATCCATCCGGTTGAAGTTGTACCAATGTTGGTTCCTAATAAAATCATTAAGCTATCTCGAAATGAAATAATGCCTGAATCTACTAACGAAACGGTTAATGAAGAAACCAAAGTGCTGGATTGAATAACTGCTGTTACGGCTCCGCCTAAAATAAAACCACCTAACGGTAAGTTTGTCATTTTTTTAATCCATCGTTGTAAGTTTTCAATACCAAAGCTTTCAATTTCTTTACTAAAGCTTTGTAAGCCAAAAATAAATAATGTGATTGCCGAAATAATAATAATTACGGTATGCAAAGTTTGCATAAATAATATAGGTTAAGGTTAATATTAGGAGTTGTAATTAAAAAATTTAAACAGAAATGGCTACTATTTAAATACTTCCGTTTAAAATTTTTATCTTGTACATCAATTCTTATTTAAAAACAATGAATTTTAAAGCTTTTACTTTTATATTTTGTTTGCTTTTATTGTCGTGTAACACCAAGAATGACATGCAAATTAACAATAATTTAGCAAAATACCAACCCCTTGCATTAGGGGAGGAACAAGCTCAAAAAATTATGGCTTTGCCGATGCATTGCCTTTTGGTTGAATACCCAAATAAGTTAGGTCAGGTTTTAAATGAAGCAAGCGAATTAAAATCGCCCAAAGCATTGCGTCCGGTTTTTTACGGATGTTTTGATTGGCATTCATCCGTTCATGGTTATTGGAGCATAATTACGCTTTTAAAACAATTTCCGGAAATGGATGCAGATAGTAAAATAGCTGCTGTTTTAAACCAGCAAATAACGCCTGAAAATGTGCAAGTTGAAATTGATTTTTTTAATCAACCGCATAATAAATCGTTTGAGCGTACTTATGGCTGGGCTTGGTTTTTAAAATTGCAACAAGCATTACAAACCTGGGATAATCCGCAAGCGCAACAATGGCATAAAACTTTACAACCTCTAGAAGAAATTATTGTTACCCGATATACCGATTATTTACAGAAATTGGTTTATCCGATTCGTACAGGTACTCATGATAATTCGGCTTTTAGCTTGGCTTTGTTGCATGAATATGCCACAACTACAAATAACGAAATCTTATTGCAAACCATTAAGGATTTTGCTTTAAAACAATACGGTAATGATGTTAATTGCCCAATTGCTTACGAACCAAGCGGACATGATTTTTTATCACCTTGCTTACAAGAAGCTTGGCTTATGAGCAAAATTTTAGATACGGATGCGTACCGAACTTGGTTAAAGCAGTTTATGTCTAGCTTATTTAATTCGGAATTTGATTTACAAGTTGCACAAGTTGCCGATCGTACCGATGGCCATTTGGTACATTTAGATGGATTGAACTTTAGCCGTGCCACGTGTTTGTTTGAAATTGCAAATAAGTTGCCCGAATTGCAACATTTAAAACCATTAGGAGCCAAGCATTTTAATGCTGCTTTTCCAAATATTTCTGATGATGATTATATGGGCAGCCATTGGTTAGGTACTTTTGCATTGCAAGCTTTGCAAGCACAATAAATAAAAAAAGGAAGCTAAAAGCTTCCTTTTTTTATTTCAATCTATATTTAGCGCCTAAAACAAACCAACGCCCTGGCATTGGAGTTGCAGCAATTTCGCGATATTGTTTATCAAATACATTAGTAAAATCACCATAGATTCCTAGTTTATCTAAATTGTAACCTAAACGGAAGTTTGTAATATCGTATCCGTTTCTTAATTCACGTTTTTGGTATTTGTACGTACCTTGCACATACCAATTTTTATATGAATAATTTACCGTTGCAATGGCTTGATGTTTTAAACTTTCAACCACATATTTAGAGGTAAGTCCATTATTCATCACCATTTCTTCAGGCTTTAAATAATTGTAACTTACGCTGGCTTGAATTTTAGATGCGTTATTAAGAGTAAAAACATTTCGAACCTGAAAATTTACGCCGTGAATTTTGTTTTTCGCCGCGTTAAACGGTTGGTACGGTTCGCTGCTGTCGGTTCTAATCCAATCAATAAAATCAGAAATATTTCGGTAAAAATAACCTGCTTGGGCGTGCCATTGTTTTTTGTTGTAACGAATGTTAGCCTCGTACTGCCATGCTTTTTCGCTATTTAAATTGGGATTTCCAATGTTTCCTGGACGTTGATTTAAATACAAATCAGTAAACGACGGTACGCGTTGACTTGAACCTACGTTAAGCCCCAATTTAAAGTTTGGAAGAAACTGATAAGCTGCATCAACCCCAGGAAAAAATTCCCAGCCATAATCTGAATTGTAATTGGCATATCCACCTGCATTTACAAATAATTTTTCAGCAATAATGGTTTTATATTCTACATAAAAACCGTGGTTGTTGCGTTTGTGAGAACCAATGTTAGAACTGTTTATTTGTTCCCAACGGCTTTCCCATCCTAAACCAAAGGTTCCGAAATTGGTTAAATAGCTTGCGTTAACTTCCGCATTTACAACATTGGTATAATGTAAAGAACGTGCACTTGCTAGATTATGTCTAAAATAGCGGTAATCGTCTTCGTTGTAACGGTTTGAAATTCGAGGTTTAATAAATAATCGATCGTTTATTTTGTAGGTCATACCCACGCTAGCAAACGATGTATTTACAACTTCTTCCGATTCTTTATCACCCGGTGCTGCGTAAAAACCATTTGCACCAAATTTGTTAAAAATTTGACCTAACATAACGTTTAATTCGCTTTTGTCAGAAACGTCAAAATTACCTTGATAAAAACCGCGATAAATTTCGGCTGCCGTATTGTAGCGATGGCCGTTATACTGATCGGTATTTAAAGCAAATAAATGATTGCTTTTTTCGCGAGCTAAAGTTCCGGTAAGTTGCAAGCCACCGCCCCAGTAAATACCATTTCCATCGTTCTCATCTTTCGATTTAAAAGAACTTCCCGAATATATATTGGCATATAAGTTGTTTTCTTTTGCCTTTTTAGTAACAATATTAATAGCTCCGGTTAAGGTATTAATTCCGTAAATACGTGCTGCTGGCCCTTTAAGCACTTCAATACGTTCAATCGCATCTAATGCTACAGGTAAGTTTAAGGAATGGTGTGCCGTTTGTGCATCAGAAACTTTAACACCGTTTAATAAAATTAAGGTTTGTTCAAAACTTCCGCCATCAATGCTCACATCAGCTTGCGTACCAAATGGGCCGCGCTGTCTTAAATCAACTCCGCCAATTAAACCTAAAACTTCGTTTACGCTACGCACCGGAAGTTCGCTAATTTGTTTGGCAGTAATAACCTGAATGTTTCGTGCCGTTTGGCTAAATGGTAATTCTAATCTATTTTCAGAGATAACAATTTCGTCTAAATTGGTTGCCTGATTATTTTGAGCTTGTGCGCCGATATTGTAGGTAGCTAATAAAATAATTCCTGCTTTTTTAAATTTCATAATAATTATATTTTCTGATGCAAACCTCGTAACTTTCCGGTGTATATTTGTAGTCCAGTTTTAATATTATGAGTAGTCCGGTAAAATTAAATTTTAAACAAGTTATTACTTATCAAGTTGGTAGTGCTACGCCTATTTATTTACAACTTGCGCAACAATTTATTAATGCCATTCAGCGTAGTTGGTTAGAACCTGGTGTTAAGTTGCCCGGTTCCAGGATTTTAGCCGAAAACTTAGGCTTGCATCGTAAAACCATTATTGCTGCTTTGCAAGAATTAGAATCGCAAGGTTGGATTTTGGTTAAACCTAATGTCGGAACCTTTGTTATTTTACCACAAGCAACCGAGTTGTTAAAAAATAAAATAACATCTTTTAGTTCGTTATCTGCTTATCCTGAAAAGGCTGGGTTTACATTTAAAACCTCTGATTTACTTGCGTTAGAACCCATTCAGCAGCAACCCAATGATTTAATTTGTACCGATGGCACGCCCGATTTGCGTTTGTCGTATTTTAAAAACCTAACTCAAGGATATAGCGCTACGTTAAAACGAAAATCAACCCCAAATAAATTAGGCGATTTGCATCATGAAAATAAATATTTTAAAAATCAGTTAACCAATTTTTTAAATGGCACGCGCGGTTTACATATTTTACCTGATAATGTACTAATAACCCGAAGTACAGAAATGAGCTTGTTTATATTGGCTCAAACTATTTTACAACCAAACGATGTTGTGGTGGTTGCCCAATTAAGTTATTACAAGGCTAATATGATATTTCAGCAAATAGGAGCCAAGTTACAAACCATTCCGGTTGATGAACAAGGTTTATCTGTTGATGCATTAAAGCAACTACTAAAAAAACAAAAAATTAGAGCGGTTTATATTACCCCGCAACACCATTATCCAACAACAGTTACATTAAGTGCAGATCGTAGGTTGGCCTTATTGTCGTTGGCAGAAACCTACGGGTTTGTAATTATTGAAGATGATTACGATTATGATTTTCAGTATGATAAATCGGCTATGTTACCATTAGCCAGTGCCGATGTTCAGGGCATGGTGGTTTATACCGGAACTTTTGGTAAAGCTTTGTTTCCGAATTTTAGAACCGGATTTATTGTTGCGCCAAAAAATGTAATTCAAGAAGCTCGGAAATATTTACATATTATAGATCCGCAGGGTGATGTGGTTTTAGAAAATGTTTTAGCTGAATTGATTGAAGAAGGGGATATGCACCGATATTTAAAAAAATCGATTAAAGAATACCAAGCCCGACGTGATTTTGTAGTACAATTTATAAACGATCATTTATCAGAATGGATTGCTGTAAACGTGCCTAACGGTGGTTTGGCTTTATGGTTTACATTTAAACAACCAGTGGTTTTGCAGCAATTAACTTCTTTTTTTAAGCAGAAAAAAATTGTTTTACCTCGCTTTGTGCAATATCAAAATCAAAAAATAACAGCTTTGCGTTTTGGCTTTGGACATTTAAATACGGAAGAATTAACTCAGGTTTTAATGGCTTTTGTGCTTTTTTTTGAACAAGAAAAGAATTAGTAATAAAACCTAAAATCGAGCGCTTTGCATAATGTATATTTTTGTTCAAACAAGTTTTCAACCAATGCTACCGGATCGTGGTACGTTTGGCACAAATTAAAATAAAACCCATCTAACGCGGTGCTTAATACCGGGGCTTTAAATCCGTAGCCCGAAAGCCCGAGTGCTCCAGTAATATCTAAAAAATATTGTGCATCTTCTTCATCAATATCTAAAGCAAACGTATTGGCAAAATGTACAATTTTGTCTTGCAGCTTGCCTTCAAAAAGTTCGGCAACTTCTTCAAAGCTGTAAAAGTAATTGTTAATTTCTATTTGATTGTTAGCGCCAGGAACCACAAAATATAGCAGGTTGTATGCCTTGTAATTTTTATCTTCTCGTAATAAAATATGCAAACATGTTTCAAAATCTTCGATATCTTCAAAAGCCTGATAAACATTTGTAATGTTGTAATGCAACGCCATTTGTTCTAGCCAAGGTAAAACCAAGCTATTTTGGTATGCATCGGCTTGTTCTAAAAGTTCAAGACAAAAAACATTTTTAGAAGAATTCATATAAAATACCGGTTGATGTTTACTGTAAAAGTAAAAAAATAAAATACGAAATGGCGCTGTTATTCAAATAACGCTGTATTTTTATTGAAATTAAAAAAACGAACGTATGCAAATTGATTTAATTGGCGATATTCATGGCCATGCTGATGAGCTAAAAGCTTTACTTACAAAATTAGGTTATACAGCGGTTGATGAGGTTTTTTCGCATCCAACCAAAAAGTAATTTTTGTAGGTGATTATATTGACCGCGGACCTAAAATACCCGAAACATTGGCTATTGTAAAAAATATGGTGGATGCCGGCCATGCAATTGCCTTAATGGGAAACCACGAATACAATGCCATTTGTTTTAATACCTTGCATCCGGATGGTGGCTATTTACGAGCGCATGATATAAAAAATATTAGCCAGCATTACCAAACCTTGAATCAATTCAAAAATAATCAAGCGCTGTATGATGAATATATTGCTTGGTTTAAAACGTTACCTTTGTTTTATGAAAATGAAGCGTTTTGCGCCGTTCATGCTTCTTGGGATTTTGATAGCATTGCTTTTTTAAAACAGCATGTAGTACATGCATCTTTAAGTGAAGAACAACTAATAGCTTCTGCACAATTCGAATCTCCGTATTACTTAGCCATAGAAAAAATTTTAAAAGGCTCTGAAATTAAGTTACCCGAAGGTTATGCGTTTCAGGATAAAGATGGCAATGCACGCCAAGTAATAAGAACCAAATGGTGGTTAAATCCGAAAGGATTAACTTATAAAGAATTTAGCGTAATTCCGATGACAAATTTGCCCGAAGTTGCCGTTGCTTACGAAGATGAAGTTTATTACAACGAAAAACATAAACCAGTTTTTTTTGGACATTATTGGTTGCAAGGTACACCAAGTTTAATTCGCGAAAACATTTGTTGTTTAGATTATAGCGTAGCAAAAAAAGGCCATTTGGTAGCTTATACGTACCAAAGCGAACAACAACTTACCCCGAAAAATTTGACTTTTGTTTAGTTTTTTATAAAAAACCACAATTACACCGCAAAAATAATTATATTCGTTACACACAAATAATTTTAAATACGCATGAAAAAACTGTTATTGATTTTTAGTACAGCTTTACTTTTATTCGCTTGTTCTTCTGATGATAATTCAGGTACACAAGTTGCAAACTTAACACCGCCAGATTGGATTTTAGGCGATTGGAGGTATTTGGTTAACGAAGGAAATGGTTCGCAATTAACACAAAATGGATTAAATTTTTTATTTAATGATGTTTGCGAAGTTTATTCAACAAATGTTGTTTGTTTTAAAAGCACGTACGGAAATGAACCTGGATTTTCTTTTACAGAATATCATAAAAACGATTCAGAATATAAGTTTTCATACACAGTAGGAGATCAAACAAAAACGTATTCATTTGTGCGTTTAGATGGTAACAAAATTCGTCAGTCAGAAGGCGTAGATTATGACAATGCAATTTTAGAGAAAATATAAAGAATAGAAAGTTATCCAATTCGGATAACTTTTTTGTATAAAAAAACTACCTTATTATGGTAAGGTAGTTTTTTAAGGGGGGAATAAGGGTAAAATTTAAAAAAACGATTTTTATTTTTATGATACTAACTTAACGATTTTTTTTACTTGTTGTTGTGCTAAAGTATAATTTTAACATTTTAAAATTGCATTTTCTGAATTCGAACCGCATTTAATATTGCCAATAACGCTACGCCAACATCAGCAAAAACAGCTTCCCACATGGTGGCCAATCCGCCTGCTCCTAAAATTAAAACAAGGCCTTTTACAACAAACGCTAAGGTTATGTTTTGCCAAACAATTTTTTTTGTTTGCTTTCCGATGCGAATAGCAATGGGAATTTTACTTGGTTTGTCATCTTGAATTACTACATCTGCAGTTTCAATTGTTGCATCACTGCCTAATCCGCCCATAGCAATACCAACATCGCTTAAGGCAACAACTGGAGCATCGTTTACTCCATCGCCCACAAAGGCAACTGTTTGGTTTTGTGTTTTTAATGCTTTTACAAAGTTTACTTTATCTTCGGGCAATAAATCACCAAATGCATTTTTAATTTGCAATTGTTTTGCAACTTGTTGTACAACGGTTGTTTTATCACCGCTAAGCATGGTTGTTTTAACCCCTAATGTATTTAAATTCTGAATGGTTTGTGCAGCATCTTTTTTTATCTGATCTGCAATGGTTATATAACCTACAAATTCCTGATTATATGCAATTGCTATAACGGTGCTACCAATTTTGTTTATATTTATTGCGTACGGAATAGAAAATTGATCTAACAATTTAAAGTTGCCAACTAACAAATTTTTGCCATAAACGTTAGCACTTAAACCTAAGCCTGGAATTTCCTGAACATTTTTTATTTCAATATCGTTTTTTAAAGAACCAACATATTCATGAATGGCTGTTGCAACGGGATGCGTGCTGTAACTTTCTAGTTTATTAACCCAATGTAATAATTCGGTTTGGTTGTGTTTGTCAATAAAAATAATTTCTTGTACTTTAAAAACACCTTCGGTTAAGGTTCCGGTTTTATCCATTACAACCTGTTCAATTTTGGCTAAAGCATCTAAAAAATTACTACCTTTAAATAAAATGCCGTGTTTGCTTGCTGCTCCAATTCCTCCAAAATATCCTAAAGGAATGCTTATTACTAATGCACAAGGGCAAGAAATAACTAAAAAAACTAAAGCCCGGTATAACCAATCGGTAAATACATAATTGCTAACCGTAAAATACGGAACCAAGCAAATTAAAACTGCTAAAACAACTACAATTGGTGTGTAAATTTTAGCAAACTTTCTGATAAATAATTCTGTTGGTGCTTTTTGTTGGGTTGCGTTTTGTACCAAATCTAATATCCTGCTCAATTTACTATCTTCGTACCTAGTAGTAACTTGAACCAAGGTTACGGCATTATTGTTAATCATTCCTGCTAAAACCGTTTCGTTTTTTTGTTTGGTTTCGGGTTTGCTTTCGCCCGTTAAAGCTGCAGTATTAAAACTTCCTTTTTCAGAAATTAAAATTCCGTCTAAACCCAATTTTTCGCCTGGTTTTAATTCAATAATTTCTCCAATAACAACATTTTTAGCTTGAACTATTTGAGCGATGCCGTTTCTAAGTACCGTAACTTGTTCCGGACGTTGATCTAAAAGTGATTTTATACTCGATTTTGCACGGTTTACAGCCATATCCTGAAAAGCTTCGCCAATGGCATAAAATAGCATAACAGCAACGCCTTCGGGATATTCTTTAATAGCAAATGCTCCTAAAGTTGCTAAGGCCATTAAAAAGAATTCTGAAAAAAAATCTCCATTTCTAAAACTTTTGTAAGCATCAAACAAAACCGGTAAACCAACCGGAAGGTAAGCCGCTAAATACCATATAAAACGCAAGTTTCCAACAAACCAATTTGGATGACTTATTTGTTCTAGATACAAACCAGCAGCTAATATAAATAGCGAAATTACTACCGGCAGCGCAGCTTTTAGGTATTGTTTTGTGTTGCTTTGTGCTGCAGTATTACTCGATTTTTCTGATGAACAACACGAATTTGTTTCGTGAAATTTTTTTTCTGTATGTTGCTTTTGAGTCATAATTTATGTTTTTGTAATACAACAAAGTTAGCGAGCACATGCATGCAATGCTATTGCAAACATTTTTCGCAAATGCCTTTGGCAAAAAATTTTATTTCATCAATTCGATAATCGGTTAAATTGTTCTGAGGTAAAATAAAATCTTCCTTGCAAGTTGTGGTTTTACAAATTTTACAATAAAAATGCAAGTGCCAATCCTGATGCGTTTGTTCATCACAATCATCATCACATAAAATATATTTGGTAGTATTGTTTTCTGGTACGCTGTGTACAAGCCCTTTTTCTTCAAAAGTTTTTAAAGTTCTGTAAATAGTTACTCGATCTGCCTTTTCAAAATAATTTTCTATTTCTGTTAAAGAAACGGCATGCTGTTGCTTGGCCAAATAATCGTAAATAAGCAAGCGCATGCTGGTTGGATTGGTATTTTTATGTAGTAGTTTTTGCTCTATGTTTTTCATGATTTCAAAGTTGATTTTTTTGCACTGATTAAGTTACGATTCTTTCTTTTAAAAACGATATAAACCGCGCTGTAATATTGCAAAATTGGCTTTTTAGAATCATGATTATTGTTTATTATTTTGCTATTTGTTTGCTTTATAATAATATATGGTATTATGTTTATTGCTAAAATTATATTAATTTTAACAACTTAAATTGGGACAAAACTCATTCCCGAAAATGATAACGTTACGCTAAAAATAAAGATGAAAAAATTAGTTATTCTTGTTGTTGAAGATGAAAAATTGGTACGTGAACTTTTAATCTCATATATCAGAGAGATTTTGGGTGATATGCAGGTTGATATTATTACCAGCTCAACCTTTAGCTTGGCTAAACAATTAATACAAACCAATCAACCCGAGCTTGTTTTTTTAGATATTAGATTGCAAGATGCGAACAGTTTTGAACAAATAGAAGAACTAAATATTAAAGATTTTAAATTGGTTTTTACAACGGCTTATTCAGAACATATGGCCGATTCTATTAACAATTTAGGTTGTTTTGGGTATTTGTTAAAACCGATGAGTTTACAAAGCGTAAAAACAATTTTTGATCGTTTTTTTGCCGAACGTGCTTTACCCGAATACAAAAAAATAACCCTAAAAATTGCTAACAAACAAGTTTTAGTTTCAGAAAACGAAATTATTTATTGCCAAGCCGATAATAATTATTGCAACATGTTTTTTAAAGGAGAAAAGCAGCTGTTTACTAAAACCTTAAAAGAATTTGAAAAAACATTATCGCCCGATTTGTTTGTTCGTGCGCACCGATCGTATTTAGTAAATAAAAACTACATTAAAAGTTTTGATGCAGCCAACAATAAAATTCTTGTTGAAGTTGATGATGTTGCACCGATTGAAATTCCTGTTTCTGAATCACACCGTAAAAAAGTTTCCGAATTATTTTAATGCGCCATTTCCTTTCCTTTTTCTTTTTACTTTGTAGCTTTTTAACTTTAGCTCAAGATTTATATACGCGTAACATTCACGTAAATAACGGCCTGTTTTCTAACAATGTTAATAAAACTTTTGTTGACTCTGAAGGGCGTGTTTGGATAGGTTCTAGGGGAGGGCTGGCTCGTAAAATAATGGATAAGTTTGAATTACATCCGGCCGCACAAGAAAAAAAGTTTAATAATATTTTTGATATTACTGAAGACGCCCAAGGCAATATTTGGGCCGGAAGTTATGGTTTAGGCGTACTTTTACTTAGCGAAAGCGAATCGCGTATTTTTAATACCGATACCGGATTAGTTTCAGATTTTGTTCGCAATTTAATTGTATTAAATAACCGCGTTTATGTAGGTACAAAAGATGGATTGTCAGTTATTTCGATAACCGATTTTACGATTCAAAATTTTACACCGCAAAGTAAAGATCAAAAAGATGATCGCAGCTTTGCTATTACATCAGTGTTTGAGCTGAATCAGCAAATTTACGTTTCAACCTTAAACGACGGGCTTTTTAAAATAGAACATAATAAATTGGTTTTGGTTGATGCTTTTGCTGGGCATCGCATCAATTTTTTTAAAACTATAAATCACGAACTTTACTTTAGCTCTTCGCTCGGATTTTATAAGTTAAATCCACAAACATTTAAGCCCTTAAAAAGTTATAATTTACCCGATGTACGCGAAATGATTCCGCTAAACGGTGCTTTTTTATTGTTGCGATCAAGCATGGTCGATTTTACGGGCGGTTTGTATCAACTTAAAAACGAAACGTTAACCAATTTTAATACAAATTTTAATTTAAAATCGTTAGAATACAAATCGTTTGCGTACGATTCTGTTTTTGATAGGCTATATATTGGCAGTAATGAAGATGGTTTATTTATTTCTGAATTAAATAATAGCATTCAGTACAATCGTAATTTTAAAGAAATAGAAGCCATGCTTTTTGCCGCTGATAAAAAGTTTATATTTCATGAAAATGGCTTATCTATTTTAAAAAATAATCAAGAAATAAAAACAATTCCTAATAGCCAATTTTTTTCGTACCAAAAAGCCAATCCATTAAATACAGCAAACAAGCAAAAACTTTTTAAGTTACTACCTTTTTATCCTGAAGTAGAAAATTTTACATTAAAATTTTATAAAGATATTTACTTTAAAGATTCTTTTTTTTGGGTTCCAACCAATATTGGTATTTTTAAAATGGATTTAAATGGGAATTTTGTTGCCTATTTGCCTTTGCATGTGTACCATTTTTATATTCAAAATAATCAGTTGGTTGCACCAATTCCGCATAATGGTACGGTATTAATTTCCAATTTACAAACTTTAGATCATCAATATTTTTCGGATTTCGAAAACGGAAAATCACATCCGTTTACACCATTAAACGTGGTTGATATGGCCGTAACCGATTCGGCTGTATATTTTGCTTCGGCTTTAGAAGGAATTTATCAGTTTAAAAACGGAAAATTTACTTCGTGGCGAACCGAAAAATGGTTTTCTGTTAACAAAATCAAACGCATTACCATTAATTCAAAAGGGCAACTTATTGTTGTTTCTGACTTTAATGATATTTACGTTTTTAATTTAGATGATCCTAAACCAACGCTAATAAAAACAAAAGATTTTAAAAAAATAAAAGGTGCATCTACCCAATTTGTTGAAGAATTAGACGGCGTTTTATACGTAGGTACCAACTTAGGAATTAATGTTTTTTATATTGATGGCAACGAAAAAAAATATTTTTTTATTGACCACGAACAAGGTTTTACCAATAGCGAAAAAAACACGGCAATTTCGCATCAAAACCAAATGTATATTTTAAGTTCTACCGGATATTTTTATATAGATAACAGCTATTTTAAAAACAACCGAAACTTTACTGCTAATGTTATGTTAGCTAAATTTACTATTAACGATACCGATAAAATTGCGCAGATAACAGATGCCGATAACATTCAGCCATTTGCATTAACTCACGATGAAAATAATATATTTATTGAGTTTTTTTTAGATAAGGTTCGTTTTCCTAACAAGCTAAGTTATTATTACCAATTGCATGAAGATGGCGAATGGATAGAAGTGCTGCATGACCGTAAAATTTATTTACCTTACTTGGCTCCGGGCGAATATAAATTGGCTTTAAAAATTATTGATAACGATTCGAGCACCGAAATTACTGAGCCAATTATTCAGTTTAAAATTAAAGAAGCTTTTTATAATACGTTGTGGTTTACCGTAATTTGTTTGTTGGTTGCCGGTGCAATTTCGTACATCAGCTTTAGCTCGTTTAAAAAGAAAAAGAAAAAAGAAATTCAGTTTTTAGAATTAAAACATCAGGTTTTAATTTCACAATTAGATGCTCATTTTTTATTTAATATTTTAAGCGCGATTAAATATTTAAAAAGAACAGCCGATGGCCCTGCTGCCGATGAGGTAATTGATTTATTTTCCGATTTTATTCGAAAAACCTTAGTTTTTACTAATGCTAACAAAATTACTTTAAATCAGGATATTTCATATTTAAAAAATTACGTTGATTTGGTAAATTTAGGCCGTGATGAACCTGTTGAATTTACAACCAAAATTGCAGCTGATATTAATATAGATCAGGTTGAGGTATTGCCAATTTTGATGCAACCTTTTGTAGAAAATTGTATGAAATATGCTTTTCCAGAATCTATTTCACATCCAAAAATCACTTTAATTATTTCGCGTTATCCCCAAGGGTTAAAATTTGAATTGGTAGATAACGGCGTTGGTTTTCAGGTAGAAAAACAAGATGTAAAATCCGAAAAACAATCGCTTGGAATCAGCATTGTTGCCAACCGTTTGCAAATTCATAATAAAATAACCAAACAAGGGCTGCATATTAGTTCAGATTCTACCGGTACAAAAGTTGAAGTTTTTTACGAACAATAATTAAAAGCTGTGCTTACTCAGTTTTTTATGTGGTTCACCAAATATAAAAGTACAACTTCTGGTTTATAAATAATTTTATGCCGTTACAATATTGTAACGGCTTTTTTTATTATACCAATGGCAGTAACTTTTTATCCAGAAGAACAAGCGATTGCGTTTGTTGAAAATCAAATTTATACCCCAGAACAAACCCATTTAAAAGGAGAATGGATGATTTACCGAGAATTAAAACAAGCGTTAAGCAGCAGTAAAGATTCTTGGTACGTGTGGCATAATTATCATTCGGTAATTAAAGAAAATCACGAAGAATTAGGAAAGGTTGAAACCGAAATTGATTTTATTATTTTAAGTAAATACGGGCTTTTAGTTTTAGAAGTTAAAGGAGGCAAAATTGTTATTGCCAACGACAAATTTTATTGCCAAACAGCAAACCAAGAACTATCTGAAATTCAGAATCCGTTTATTCAAGCTCAAAAAAGCAAATATGTGCTTTTAAATCAGTATTTACAGCAATTTAAAAACATTTTGGTAACGTATGCGGTTGCATTTCCATCGCTAGCTGTTGCTTTAAATCATCCAAAATACAACGAAAAGGCAATTTATAGTAAATATACCAAAGATTATACGTTTGCAGATATTGAACAATTTATTGTTTACAACCTCAAACAATCAGCCCAAAATTTACAACAAACCAATCGGTATTTTCCAGAAAACTTGTCGGATGCAGTAATGGCATCGGTAGCCAAAAGGTTTAATGTGAATTTATCTGATGCCAATGTTTTTGAATCTTTTAATGTTGATTTTTGGGCGCATACCGAAAGTTTTAAAATTATTGATGCCTTGCAAGAAAATCCCCGTATCATGGTACAAGGCGATCCCGGAACCGGAAAAACAACTTTAGCTTTGGCTTATGCCGAAAAAAACAAACAATTTTCGGGCTTGTACGTGTGTTGGAATAAATTATTAAAAACCAGCAATGCATTAAAATTTAAAACCCGTGGGTTAGATGTTGATGTGATAAGTTATTACGATTTTCTGCTTCAACATTTACCTAATTTAACAGTTGTTCAAGCCAATACATTTTCTTACGAACAATTTGGGCAAGCTATGCAAAACGCTATAACGAATTATTTAGCCCAACAAGGTAAAACGTACGATTATATTATTGTTGATGAAGCGCAAGATTTGTTTGATCGAAATCTAGATTATTTTATTGATAAAATGTGCGTAACGGGTAAAGGTTTAACCCAAGGTCGATCGTTGCTTTTGTATGATTTAAAACAAGGTTTTGATGCCGAAAAAAGAGAAGTTGATGAATTTGAGTTTCTGTTAAAACAATATTACACCCATTATCAATTAAACGGAAATAAGCGCAGTATTGTAAACGAAGAGTTGCAAAACTTTGCTTTAGATGTAAGTTATCAACCTTTAGATGTTTTAACACCAACTTATTATAACAATAAAAATGCTGTACTATATAAACCAGTAAATGGTGCTAAAGAATTTAAAAAATTAGTGAATTTGTATAAAATGAATGTTTTAAAAGCAGATTCATCCTTGTCTGAAAGCGATATTGTTTTGTTGTTTCAATCATCAATATTAAAAAACTACCCACAAATTGTAAGGGTTTTAAAAGAATTAGAAATTGAAGAATTGACTGAACTTAATTTTGAAACCAAGTATTTAAAATATTCTACTCCAATTAAATTTAAAGGTTTAGAAAAGAAAAATGTTGTTTTGGTTGTTTCTTCACCCAATGCAACAAGTAAGTTTGAATGGTACATGGGCATAACGCGTGCCGTACAAACAATTCATATGGTGCATTTAAATTTTTAAAAAGACACAAATTGTCTTTTGTAATATATAGATTTGCCTTAAACCTAAAAACTTATAAAAATGAAAAATAACGAAAACCAAAAAGCTTTAGAAATGTTTGATCAATTCAAACAAAAAAAAGTAAACGATCAAGACATTCATGATGCCGAAGCAAAAGCTAAAAACTTAGGTAAAATTGTAAAAGATTTTAGATTGCTTATCGCTATGTTTAAAGATGGCATAAGCGGTGTTTATAGCATTTCGGGTTTAACTTTAGCTACGCTTGCAGGTGCAATTTTGTACGTTGTTTCACCAATTGATGCAGTGCCTGATTTTATTCCTTTTGTTGGTTGGTTAGACGATGTTGCTGTAATTACTTTTGTATTAGCTAACTTAAATTCAGAAATCAGTAAATACAAAAAGTTTAAAAAAATAGAATAAGCATTCACTCAAAAAATCAAGGCGTTCACTAAAATGTTAAATTTTTAAGAATGACTTGTTTTACTTTTGCTGTGAAAATTACTAGTAACTATGCCAAATTATTATTGTGAATATTGCGGTGTTCAAGCGTCAAGTATAATTTCTTTAACTTCTGCAAGTTGTTTTAAAAACCCAAACGGAGGGAAACATAAACTTTACGAAGGCACTGAAAAAAACATGTACTATTGCAAGTACTGCGGTATTTCAACCGGTTCAATCTTGCAACTTACTTCATCTTCATGCTTTAAGCATCCAAATGGCAATTTAAAAGGGAAACATGCGCCAGCATTATAACCTTACAAAAATATTAAAGTAAATAGCAGTTATCCTTCTGTTATTTCAAGGGGGAAATAAAAAGGAACATTTGAGGGGAAATGCGCCTAGTTTTTATAAGCTAGGCGTTTTCATTTTATAATTATTGCAAAAAAAAGTTTCGTTTTTTTAAAAATCCCTTAACTTTACCACTCAAATAAACCTCAAAATATGGACTTTGACAAAATATTCGAACACAACAAAAAGTGGATTAACAAGCAATTAGAAAACAATAAAAACTATTTTGGAGAATTAGCCGAAGGGCAATCACCAGAAGTTTTATACATTGGTTGTTCTGATTCACGCGTAACCGCTGAAGAATTAATGGGAGCAAAACCCGGACAAGTTTTTGTACACCGCAACATTGCTAATATGATTCCGAATACCGATTTAAATTCGCAATCGGTAATTAATTACGCAGTAAACTTTTTAGGTGTAAAACACATTGTTGTTTGTGGACATTACGAATGTGGTGGTATAAAATCTGCCATGCAACAATCCGATTTAGGTATTTTAAATCCATGGTTACGTAACATTCGCGACGTGTACCGTTTGCACAATAAAGAATTAACTGCCATTGCTGACGAAAAAAAACGTTACGACCGTTTGGTTGAGCTTAACGTACAAGAACAATGCATTAACGTAATGAAAACAGCCGAAGTACAAAAAGCAATTGTGGAGCGCAATTTAAAAGTTCACGGTTGGATTTTTGATTTGCATACTGGGCAAATTATTGATTTAAATATTGATTTAGAAGCCAAAATGCAGCACATTCAAAGTATTTACAAATTGGTGTAACAAATTTGTAATTTGTACTACTAATAATGTAAATAATATTTTGTATGTCACAACCAATCATTGAAATTAAAGATATTAAACGCAACTTTGCCTTAGGTACAGAAACCGTTTACGTTTTAAAAGGAGTAGATTTAACCATACATAAAGGCGAATATGTTGCTTTAATGGGGCCGTCAGGTTCGGGTAAATCAACTTTAATGAATCTTTTAGGTTGTTTAGATACACCAACATCGGGTAAATATATTTTAAACGGTAAAGATGTGTCTAAAATGAAAGATGATGAATTGGCAGATATTAGAAATAAAGAAATTGGTTTTGTTTTTCAGACCTTTAACTTATTACCCAGAACAACAGCGTTAGATAATGTTGCGTTACCCATGATTTATGCAGGTAAAAATAAAACAGAACGTACCGCACGCGCAACCGAGGTTTTAACTCAAGTTGGATTAGAAACCAGAATGGATCACGAACCCAATCAGCTTTCTGGTGGGCAACGTCAGCGTGTTGCAGTTGCCAGAGCATTGGTTAATTATCCGTCAATTATTTTAGCTGACGAACCTACAGGAAACTTAGACAGTAAAACATCGGTTGAAATTATGCGTCTTTTTGACGAAATTCATGCTAACGGAAATACAGTAATTTTAGTAACGCACGAAGAAGATATTGCCGAACATGCGCATCGCATTATTCGTTTACGTGATGGGATTATTGAAAGTGATGAATTAAATCCAAAACATATAAAATAATAAAAAGCCAGATATTTATCTGGCTTTTTTTATTGTAAATCGGTTTCTGTAAGGTTGTTGTAGTTTATTAGTTCATAAATGGTTTGATCTAATTTATGGCACATATCAACCAATAAAACTACGTTTTGGTTTTCAGAATCTGCAAAATCAGCCAATGTAAATTGCTGATCTTCTTTAAATTCAAACGTATTATCTAATTCTTTAAATTCGGTTGCAATAGTAAACTGAGTAAGCAATTCAAAAATTGATTGGCGTTTGTCTAATAATTCTTTTACAATTTTGCGTATTAATTGCTTGTCGTTTAAATGTTTCATAGTTTATATAATCAATCTTCAATACATAATAAACGAGTTTGTAACCTAAAAATTATTTTTTAGTGCTTAAAATTTCATGAATAAGTAAAGCTTTTTTGCGCGTGGTTCCCCACATAAATTCTCCAATTTTGCCCGAAGCTTGTATAATACGATGGCACGGTATTAAAACAGCAATTGGATTTTTACCAATAGCTGTACCAATGGCGCGTGCTAATTTTTTTCTTGAATTTGTTCAGCTATTTCACCGTAGGTATAAATATTTTTATAAGGTAATAAAACCAATTGTTTCCAAACTTGTTCTTGCAATGGGCTTGCATGCACTAAAACCTGAAGCGGAACATCGTTTTCATGGTTATTAATTTTTTCTAAAGCTTCTAAATGTACATTTTTAGATTTTTGTACAAATTGTGCTTTTTCAAAATAAGTTTTCAAAAGATTTTCGGCCTGATTGTCATCTTCTAAAAAATAAATCAAGCACACGTAATCGCTAATTGAGGCAATTAAAACCTTTCCGAAAAGCGAATGAAAAATGTTGTAATAAATTTCTAAATCGGCATATTTATTTTTAACCGCCTCCGCATTAAAAAAGTTTAATTGTACGCTGGCAATAAAATCGGTTTGATTTAGGTTTTTGCTAAACAAGTTGTTCTGAAACAAATATTTAGGCAACGCATTTTTATTTATGTAGTTTAGTAAAGAAACAAAGTCAGAAAGTTCTATGTTTCCCCATTTTTCTAAATAAAAAGCAAGTTCAGTAAACCTTGTTTTTGCATCTTTTTCGGTAATAAAAAATTTTTTATCGGCTGCAATTTCGTTCGAGTAAAAATCGATAACCTTACTTACATAGGTATAACTTGCATAATTAAGATCTATATTCGTGCCCATTAGCAAAAATTTCGCTTTAAAAGTTGTTTAATACTGCCCTTAAAATTACGTTTTATTTATTTAATAAATTAATTTATATACCCATTTCAAATCATTATTTTTGTCCAACAACACAACTATTATGTACAAATCAGTAATTCGACCGTATTTATTTAAAAAGGATCCCGAACAAGCGCATTATTTAACTTTTAATTGGTTAAAAAAGGTTTCTGCCATTCCTGGCGTTCCGGCTATGTTGCGTGCCAAGTTTTTAGTAGAAGATCCGCGTTTAGAACGCGAAGTTTTTGGTATTAAATTTAAAAATCCGGTAGGTTTAGCTGCAGGATTAGATAAAGATGCCAATGCCTTTCAGGAATTATCTAATTTAGGATTTGGTTTTATTGAAATCGGAACCATAACTCCGAAACCGCAAGACGGAAATCCAAAAAAACGTTTGTTTCGTTTAATAGAAGATTCTGGAATTATTAACCGAATGGGATTTAATAACGGTGGGGTAGAAGCTGCTGTAAAACGTTTACAAAAAAATAAAAATGTATTAATTGGTGGTAATATTGGTAAAAATAAAATTACCCCGAACGAAGATGCCGTAAACGATTATTTAATTTGTTTTGATGCTTTGTTTGATGTGGTTGATTATTTTGTGGTAAACGTAAGTTCGCCAAACACGCCTAATTTGCGTGCTTTACAAGATAAAGAACCTTTGATGCATTTGTTGCAAACCTTGCAAAATAAAAATTTTACAAAAGCAAAAGCCAAACCTATTTTGTTAAAAATTGCGCCCGATTTAACTAACGAACAATTGTTAGATATTATTGATATTGTTGCAACAACTAAAATAGCAGGCGTAATTGCAACCAATACAACCATTTCGCGCGATGGATTAATTTCTAAAAATCAGAGTGAAATAGGTGGTTTATCTGGTAAACCGCTAACCAAACGTGCTACCGAGGTTATTAAATTTTTATCAGATAATAGCAACAAAGCTTTCCCAATTATTGGAGTTGGCGGTATTCATTCGGTTGAAGATGCGTTAGAAAAGTTTGAGGCAGGCGCAAGCTTAATTCAGCTTTATACGGGTTTTATTTACGAAGGACCACAATTAATTAAAGATATCAATCAAGCGTTATTAAAATAACGCTTGAATTTTCTATATTTACAATTCTATTCTATTAAAAATGCTAAATACAGAAAAAAAAGCGGTTAAAATTATTGAATGTCCACGCGATGCCATGCAAGGCATTAAAGCTTTTATTCCTACAGATGCTAAGGTGCGTTACATTCAATCATTACTTCGTTGTGGTTTTGATACGTTAGATTTTGGAAGTTTTGTTTCTCCAAAAGCTATTCCACAAATGCAAGATACGGCTCAAGTTTTAGCACAATTAGATTTATCACAAACCACAACAAAATTGCTGGCTATTATTGCCAATACGCAAGGTGCGATTGCCGCAGCTCAGCACGCGCAAATTCAATATTTAGGTTTTCCGTTTTCAATCTCAGAAAACTTTCAGATGCGTAATACGCACAAAACCATTGCACAATCTATTGTTACCTTACAAGAAATTTTAGAAATTGCTCATAAGGCAGATAAAGAAGTTGTAGCTTATTTATCTATGGGATTCGGAAACCCGTACGGTGATCCGTGGAATGTAGATATTGTAGCAGATTGGACAGCTAAATTAGCGCAAATGGGGGTGAAAATAATTTCTTTATCAGATACCGTTGGAAGCTCAACACCAGAAGTAATAGATTATTTATTTTCAAACTTAATTCCTCAATACCCAAATCTTGAATTTGGAGCCCATTTACATACTACCAAAGATAAATGGTTTGAAAAAGTTGATGCTGCCTATAAAGCTGGTTGTATTCGTTTTGATGGCGCTATAAAAGGTTACGGCGGATGTCCAATGGCTAAAGATGATTTAACCGGAAATATGCCAACCGAAAAAATACTGTCTTATTTTACGGCCGAAAAAGCGCCAACTAATGTAAAATTAATGAGCTTTGAAGCCGCTTACAACGAAGCTTTATTAGTATTTAATCAGTACCATTAATAAAAACCAAATAATATTTTTATTTTAAACAATTTAAGTTTAAATTTGTATGCAATTCAACAACAATTGCAACATGAAAGCACACACAACAAAAATCATCGGAGAAGGTCTAACATACGATGATGTTCTTTTAATTCCAAATTATTCCGAAGTACTTCCACGCGAAGTTTCCACACAAACTAAATTCTCAAAAAACATTACTTTAAACGTTCCTATTGTTTCTGCAGCAATGGATACGGTAACAGAAAGTGCAATGGCAATTGCTATGGCGCAAGAAGGTGGTATTGGTGTTTTACATAAAAATATGACAATTGAGCAGCAAGCTGCAGAAGTTAGAAAAGTAAAACGTGCCGAAGCAGGAATGATTATGGATCCGGTAACTTTAAGTTTACACCATAAAGTAGGTGATGCAAAAAATGCAATGAAAGAACATAGCATCGGCGGAATTCCTGTTGTAGACGAAAATAATATTTTAAAAGGGATCGTTACCAATCGTGATTTACGATTCGAAAAAAATAACGAACGTGCCATAACAGAAGTTATGACTACGCAAAATTTGGTTACTGCGCCACAAGGAACAACTTTAGCGCAAGCCGAAGAAATTCTTCAAAAAAATAAAATCGAAAAATTACCAGTAATTGATGCAAACAACAAATTAGTTGGCTTAATTACGTTTCGTGACATTACTAAAATCACACAAAAACCAAACGCCAACAAAGATTCATTTGGTAGATTACGTGTAGCTGCAGCATTGGGTGTAACAGCTGATGCGGTAGAACGTGCCGAAGCTTTGGTTAACGCTGGTGTTGATGCAGTAATTATTGATACGGCTCACGGACATACAAAAGGCGTGGTAGATGTACTTAAAAAAGTAAAAGCTGCTTTTCCTAGTTTAGATGTGGTGGTTGGTAATATTGCTACGCCAGAAGCTGCCTTGTATTTAGCAGAAAGTGGAGCTGATGCGGTAAAAGTAGGAATAGGACCAGGTTCTATTTGTACTACTCGCGTTGTTGCTGGGGTTGGTTTTCCTCAGTTTTCTGCAGTTTTAGAAGTTGCAGCAGCTTTAAAAGGTACTGGAGTTCCTGTAATTGCTGATGGTGGTGTACGTTATACCGGTGATATTCCTAAAGCGATTGCTGCCGGAGCAGATTCTGTTATGTTAGGATCTATGTTAGCAGGAACAAAAGAATCGCCAGGTGAGACTATTATTTACGAAGGACGTAAATTTAAATCTTATCGCGGGATGGGTTCTGTAGAAGCGATGCAACACGGTTCTAAAGACAGATATTTTCAAGATGTTGAAGATGATGTTAAAAAATTGGTTCCAGAAGGAATTGTTGGTCGCGTAGCATATAAAGGCGAATTAAACGAATCTATGTTACAATTTATAGGTGGTTTACGTGCCGGAATGGGGTATTGCGGTTCTGCATCTATTCAAGAACTACAAGAAAAAGGACGATTTGTTCGCATTACAACAAGTGGAATTAACGAATCTCACCCTCATGATGTTACTATAACAAAAGAAGCACCAAACTATTCAAGATAATAAAAAAGCTACCCAAGGGTAGCTTTTTTTTTCTTTCTTTCTTTCTTTCTTTCTGTTTTTGTATACCTAATAACCTAAATAAATAAATAAATAAATGTATTTGCTGAAAGATACTCATCTTCTGTATTTACACTAATAGGAGTGCCTGAGCCGCCGGTTGAAACAGAAAACGTATGTGTATGAGCTCCAGCGCTATTAATTGTAAATGCAGAGTTAACTAGGCTAGTAGTTGCCCAAGTTTGCCCACCAGATGAAAATCCTGAAGAATTCACAGCTCCAGTAGTATAATTATTGTTAGTTGTAGTGTGTGTATGAGCACCGTTAGAACTTGTAGTACCTGACATGGTAAAATTAGGAATATTTGCTCTGGTTATACTTATAGATTTCGCAGTACTATTGCCTCCTACTGTATTTACTTCTTTACTACTAACTTGTTTAATTACTCTTCCGTTAGCGTTTGGTAAATTAGTTGTAAAACCAAGTAAGTTGGCATTGTTTTTTGATACATTAGTTAAAGTACTTATTTGGCGTCCATCAAGCAAATACCAACCGTCGTGATCTATTTTTAAAGCACTATATTTAATGTCACCTAAATTAAATTTAGAACTTGTTTGTGTTAGTTTTTGCCAAACATTTCCATCAAAAAAATAATAGCCATTTTCGTTAATATGAATTGCTTTTCCTATTTGTTCTCCACTTAGAGCATCAGATACATAAACTAATGTTGATGTACTAATATTTTCCATATTTTGTGCTCTTTCTCTATCTACTCTAGGAATTAAAATACCATCAACTTGACTGCTTGATCCAGTTGGATTTATTGCTTGAATATCTAAAGTTGCTTTTGGGGTTGTAGTTACTATACCCACCTGAGAATACGTTGTTAAACTAAATAAGCAACAACATAAAATAATCATTTTTTTCATAAAATCATTTTTTTATGTACAACGGCATTTCGTTTTTTTTATTATGTTATATGCTGTATTGTTTTTTTAAGTTTTTTTTAAATATTTATTAAATAAATAACGTTTTTTGAATTTTGTTAGGATTACTTTTTTACCAGCTATAAGAAAATGTCCGCATTACAACAAGCGGAATTAAAGAATCTCACCCTCATGATGTTACTATAACAAAAGAAGCACCAAATTATTCAAGATAATAAAAAAGCTACCCAAGGGTAGCTTTTTTTAATTTCTTTCTGTTTTTGTAGGCATCTCCAATTATATTTAAGGTTACACCCAATATAATACAACTAATTCCTAAAGCTAGGTTTAACGAGAAAAATTCATCAAACAACAATACGCTAATGCTAACGGCAACAACCGGCTCAAAAGCCCCTAAAATAGATGTTGCGGTAGAACCAATATATTTAATAGCAAAAACAAGAGCTAAGCTAGAAATTACAGTAGTAACTAAAGCAAATAAAGCCAAGTTTAAACCTAAAGAAAATGTTGGAATTTCAAAGTTTTTATTGCTGTCGGTTAGTAATTTTACGGCATAATATACGCTTGTAAATAAAAAAGAATAAAAGGTTAAAACCAATCCGTTTAAGTTTTTTACGTTTGATTTACTTACCGTAACAATGTACAACGCATAACCTAAAGCGCTTATAAAAATAATAAATAAGCCAATGCCATTTATGGCAAACTTACCATTTTGTAAACTAAGTAAAAGTACGCCAATAAGTGTAAAAACAATGGCAAATATTGAAGTGCTGTTTAATTTTTCTTTAAAAACCAAAGCCATTATTATAGCAACCAATAACGGATAAATAAATAATAAGGTTGATGCAACCCCTGCATTTAAATAATCGTAAGCTAAAAATAACGAATCTGATGATATGCCGTAAAACATACCTAACACAGCCAAAGTTAAAATTTGGTTTCGTTCAATATTAAACGATTTTTGTTTCAATAACAAATAACTTCCTAGTAAAAGTGCAGCAAAAGCAAACCGATAAAATAACGTGGTATCAATACCAAACCCCGCTTTTTTTATAGGTAAAACAAAAAGCGGAATTAATCCGTACGAAACGGAAGATAATAGCCCTAAAAAATAACCTTTAAACCTCATAATAATTCAATTCTAAATCAGGAACGTTTAAATTGCAATTATCATATAACGTTTAACACGATTGCTGCAATTTTTGGCAAAAGTAACTTTTATCTGTTAATAATTCGATAAATATTGATGGGATAAAACCATTCATTTTTCTAACTTTGTGATATGAAAAAATTATATTGGCCTATTTTATTTGTTGTAATGATTTGGGCGCTTATGGACCAAGCTTCAGAAAATCCGAATAAAATTTTACAAATAGTTGTAGTTGTCATATTTTTTTATGCCATGATGAAATTAATGGCTAAAACACCTAATAATAAAAATAAAGAAAATGAATTTTGAAAAAGGAGATAAAGTTGCTGTTTTAGATGATGATATTACGGGCTTTGTAACCGGAATTAAAAAAGATAAAATAGTTGTAAATGTTGATGATTTTGAGTTGGAATTTAATACTTCAGAATTAATTAAAATTGCTGATGAACCTGCGCGTTTTTTTGCTAACGTTTCGGTGCAACAAGTTTTAGCCGAAAAAGCAGATCCAAAAAGAAAACATGTTGTAAAAGATAAAGCATCAAAAAAAGAACCTTTTTCTATTCCTTACGATTTACATATCGAAAAATTAGTTAAAGATTTTTCACGAATGAGCAATCATGATATTTTGACCATACAATTAGATACCGCGCGCCATCATTTAGAACATGCTATTCGAAACAGAATTCCGCGTATTGTTTTAATTCACGGCGTAGGTGAAGGGGTTTTAAAAACCGAGCTTGATTTTATGCTAAGCCGTTATAATAATGTAACTTTTGAAGATGCTAACTATCAGAAATATGGCATCGGAGCAACACAAGTTTACATTAAACAAAATGTATAAATTAAAAAAACACCTCAAAAAATATTTTTTGAGATGTTTTTTATTATAAATAGGAAAAATTTGGGGTTAAATTTTCTGAACAAGTAAATTTGTTCCTGCTTTTAAAATTTTGCCGTTAGAACTTGCATTGTCTAAACGCACATATAAACTATAAACATCGTATATGTTTGTAATGTTTATAATTCTTGATAAAGTGACGGTTTTTATTTCATCTTTAGAAATAGAAGTTTTTACAGAACAATCATCAACTTTGTTTGTATATTTTCCTAAAAAAAACTCTAATCTACCGTTGTTTCCTTTGGTTCCTTCTAATGTAATGGTGTACGTAACTAAGTAATTTCCTGGTGTTTTTACTCTAAATCCATTTTCGAAAGGTTCAATACCAAGGTTTACTTTGTTTGTAAAATTTATTTTATATAAGGATGCATCATTAACTGCAAATTCATCACTTGATAAAGTAAAATCACCTATCGTTTTTTCTAAATTTTGCCATGAAGCTTTTCCGTTTGCATCAGAAGTAAGTACTTTTCCAGCACCTTGCGATCCATCAACTATTTTAATTGTTCCTGCAACATGTAATTTTTCATCCGGTTTACTTGTACCAATTCCAATTTTAGTACTTTCCTTGTTGTTTCCAATAACGATAGCATTGTCTTGATCAGTTGTTGCATTAAAACCAATAGCTGTAGATTGATGATTGTTTGCTTGCGCATTATTTCCAATCGCTAATGAATTTAATGCTTGCGCTTTAGCTTCTTGTCCAATAGCTAATGAATTATCTCCTTTTGCGTAAGCTTTATTTCCTATGGCATATGCTTGATATCCGATTGAATTTGTTTCGTTCCCGATTGCCATACCTGAACTACCTGTTGTGCTAGAATTGTTACCAAAAACCAATGCATTATTTGCTGTAACTTGGTTTTTATTTCCTACAGCAATTGCTTGTTGTCCGCTTGCAGAAGATTCATTACCAAGTGTATAAGCATTATTGTTGCTTGCATTTGAACCTTTACCGATAGCGTACGATTGATAACCACTTGCATTAGCTTGGTTACCAATAGCAAACGTATCGTTGCTTCTAGCTTTGGCTAAGTAGCCAATAGCGTAACTTATATAACCACTTGCTTGCGCTTCTTTACCAATGGCGTAAGATTCATTTGCACTTGTAATTGCTTTATGACCTAAAGCGTAGGAATATTGAGTTTTAGCTTGTGCTTCAGACCCAATAGCAAATGCATGGTTGGTATTTGTTTTGGCCGCATAGCCGATAGCTACAGAATGCATTCCTTCGGTTTGAGATTCAAACCCTAAATTTATAGTGCCGTGTACTCCAAATTTTGCAAATGCTTCATTAGTAACTCTAAAGCTTAAATCTTGCCAATCGGTAGTGCCAATAAAATGTTGATTTCTGTTTGTGTTTGAATTTCCAAAAAGTCCCCAAACGTTTGCATCAGGTGTTCCTGGAGAAGAAGAATTATTGCCTTGTAAAGATTTCCAATTTTTACCATTCCAATAATAAAAACCTTCTTGAAGATTTTTGGCTACATTCGTATTAAATACCAATAAGCCAGTTGCAGGTTTATTAATTCCAGAATCATCACCATCAGTTAATAATTTGATTCTAGGGATTAATATCCCCGAGTTTGTACTAGAAATATCTAATATTGCTGATGCGTGCGGCGTGGTAGTCCCAATTCCCACTTGTGCACGAACCATAGCAACATTACATATTAGTACGAATACTAATACTTTTAAATACATTTTCCCTTATGTTTTTAACAATTTTCCCCCTACAAAAGTATTTTTGATTTTGGATATTTCCAAATTTATTTGTATTTTTATTAATTAAAATCAAGGAAAAATGATTTTTTTTGTAAAAATGTATTTTTTTAACAAATTTAATCGCAAGTGATTTTTTTTCAAACGTAGCGATTATCTTGTTAAATGTATCGATTTGATTTGTAAACGATTTATACTCTTTAACTAAGTTATATCATAAAAAAAAGAGCCAAATTGGCTCTTTTTTTTATGATATAACGTGAAATGTGGTTTAAATTCGAACTACATATTCTCCAAAATTATACATTTCGTACACAAAACTGCTTTGTTCGTTTCGTAATTGTACGTTTCTAAAACGGATAACATGAGAATATCCGCTAACCGTTGTTACGCCTGTTGTTGTATTGGTTGTAAAAACTTCGCTTGTAATAACTTCAATTACACCACCAGGTTGACCAAGCCATTGGTCAGAAACCGTTGGGCTAGCAGGCGGAATAGCACTACAAATAGCAGAGCTGTTAACATTTCCGCTGTATTGTCTGTAAATAATTTCTTGTTTATTTGCTTGTAACGTATACGTTTTAGGGTTTTCTGCTGTAGAAAGCTGATTGCCAAATAAATTTGCGGGCACATCAATCAACAACAATTCTTGTGCATTGGTTTTAAATAACAAACCCGTTGGTGCAGCAACACAAGTGGTAATTTGCGCATTGCCAAAGTTTAAACTTTCAATTACTATATCTCCATCGTCACAGCTAGTCAATAAAGCTATTGAAGCTAACAGGCCTAAAATTTTTTTCATTCTGTAAAATTATTATCTCACAAAAATAACATTTTTAATTAATAAATTAACTTAATATAAAATAGGTTTAGCTTTATTATATTTGAAGCAACAAACAAATAATATATCATGGCTACGTCAACAATTAAAACCAATTATCCTGCTTTATATACCTTAGTCGTTGTTTTTTTCTTTTGGGGATTTATTGCTGCAGGTAATAGTATTTTTATTCCTTTTTGTAAAAGTTACTTCTCTTTAGATCAGTTTCAATCGCAATTGGTTGACTTTGCTTTTTATACCGCTTATTATTTAGGTGCGCTGTTGTTATTTGCTTTCGGAAATTCGAGCAATAAAGATTTAGTAAGTTCTTGGGGGTATAAAAAAAGTATTATTTACGGCTTGTTGTTTTCGGCATTAGGAGCAGGAGCCATGATTGTTGCTGTAGAAGCAAACCTATATATAGGTATGTTAGTTGGGTTATTTATTGTGGCGTTGGGTTTTTCACTGCAACAAACAGCTGCTAATCCGTTTGCAATTTCTTTAGGTGATCCAATTACCGGAGCTGATCGTGTAAATTTAGGAGGCGGAATTAATTCTTTCGGAACAACAATAGGTCCGTTAATTATTGCTTTTGCTCTTTTTGGATCAACTAAAATGGTGACCGAAGAACAAATAAAATTATTATCCTTAAACAAAGTTGTGCTTTTATATGTTTGTGTTGGTGTGCTATTTTTAATTGCAGCAGCCATGTTTTATTTTTCTAAAAAAGTACCCGATGGAAAAGTAATTGAACCAGTAGAAAAATCGAACAAAGCGCTTATCTTATTGCTAATTATGACCTTGTTTTTAGGTGTTTGTTTTGCACCTGTTTTTAATAGCTACCGCACGCAAGAAGCGCAACAATTAGAAACCTTTCAAAACGAATATCAAGTAATTGTTAATCAGTTAAAACAATATACTGCCGAAGAACAGCAAAGTGATTTAATGGCTCAGGTTTTGGTAGAAAATAGGAACAATTTATCTGTAGAAATTAAACCGTTAAAAGATAAATTAGAATTTAGCCGCATGTATTGGTTAATTGGTGCCTTAGCTGTTGTTGTTTTAGGTTTGTTATCTGCTTTATTTTTCTCGAAAAAAAACACCAACGGTTGGGGAGCGATGCAATATCCGCAATTGGTTTTAGGTATGATTGCTATATTTTTATATGTTGGGGTAGAAGTTGGGGTAGGTAGCAACTTAGGTGAGCTTTTAACTTTACCTGATTTTGGCGGATTAGCATCTTCAGAAATAGCTCCTTATATTTCGATGTACTGGGGCAGTTTAATGATTGGGCGTTGGGCCGGAGCAATTAGCGTGTTTAAACTTTCTGATGCTAAAAAGCAATTGTTAATGTTTGTTGTACCTTTAATTGCTTTAGCAGTAATTTATTTGGTAAACTTTATTGCTGGGCAAAATATGAGCAATTTATATTATTATGTAATTTGTGTTTTACTACAAATAGTTGCTTTTAAAGTTAGTAAAAATAAACCTGTAAAAACGTTACTTGTTTTTGCTGTTTTTGGTTTGTTAGCCATGTTTGTTGGTTTATCTACAACAGGAACCGTTGCTATTTATGCCTTTTTATCGGGCGGATTAGCATGTTCTATTATGTGGCCGGCAATATTTAATTTATCTTTATTGGGCTTAGGAAAATATACTTCGCAAGGTTCAGCATTTTTGGTTATGATGATTTTAGGAGGTGGAATTATTCCGCCAATTCAAGGAAAATTATCCGACATTATTGGCATTCATCAATCGTACATTATATCATTTATTTGCTTTGCATATTTATTATTTTTTGCAATTGCTGTTAAAAAAATATTGAAAAAACAAAATATTAATGCTGATGAGGTTGCTGATTAAAAATTTTATAATTTAAAACGTTAAATCTAATCTAAGTTGTAAATTTGCTAAGCCAATTCATCAACTTTTATGGATAATAAAAAATATTATTTAGCTGCATTTACTGCATTTGTTTTGTGGGGTTTTTTAAGCTTAGCTTTAAAACCGTTGCAGCATTATTCGTCTTTAGATATTTTGTTTTTTCGCGTTTGCTTCAGCCATTTTAATTACGTTAATTAATGTAGTTTTCAGAAAAAAGCAAATCAAAAAAAATATTCAAACATTTAAAGCTTTACCTAAAGCACAAAAAAAATCGACCTTAGGTTTAACCATTTTAGGCGGAGCATTGCTAACCTTTAACTGGTTTATTTTTATATACGTAATTAACCACGTTTCTATTCAGGCCGGATCTTTTGGGTATTTAATTTGCCCAATTGTTACTACGGTTTTAGCATTTTTTATTTTAAAAGAACGTTTAAACAAATGGCAACAAGCTTCTATTTTTATCAGCATAATTGCATGTTTAATTTTAGGATTTAATAGCTTAAAAGATGTTTATTTTAGTTTGCTAATTGCTTTAACATATGCCTCGTATTTAATATCGCAACGTAAAAATAAAGTTTTTGACAGCTTTATTTCGTTAAATATTCAGCTTTTGGTTATGGTAGTTATTTTAGCCCCATTTTATCCTGCGTATTCTCAAGCAGTTCCAACCGAAGGCATTTTTTACATTTGTTTGTTCTTTTTGGTGGTTTTATTTACGGTAATTCCGCTTTATTTAAACTTATATTCGTTAACCGGAATAAGTTCCTCAGCCGTAGGAATTTTAATTTACATCAATCCGCTAATTAACTTTATGCTGGCCTTTTTCTATTTTAAAGAACAAGTTAGCAGCACGCAGTTAATTGGTTATTTTATCATATTTTGTTCAGTAATATTGTTTAACAAACAAGTTTTGTTTCCTGACAAAAAATTAAAAGCAATGCAATAATCATGAAAAAAATATATTTAGACAATGCAGCAACAACAGCTGTTTTGCCAGAAGTGGCACAAACCATGTTTGAGGTTTTAACTCATACCTACGGTAATCCATCATCAACCCATTCTTTTGGGCGCGAAGCTAAAGTGCAGGTAGAAACAGCACGTAAAGCCATTGCTAAACATATTCATGCACAAGCAACCGAAATTATTTTTACATCATGCGGAACCGAAGGTGATAACTGGGTTTTGCAAGCTGCAGTAAACGATTTAAAAGTTACTCGCATTGTTACAACTAAGCTCGAGCATCATGCCGTTTTGCACACGTTAGCTGTTTTACAGTTAAAAAATCCGGAGCTTGAGGTGGTTTATTTACCGGTTAATTCGTTAGGAGAAATTGCTTATTCAGATTTAGAAACTGTTTTAAGCAGCAGTTCAGCCAAAACTTTAGTTAGTTTGATGCATGTTAATAACGAAATCGGAACGGTCTTAGATTTGGTTCAGGTTGGAGCAATTTGTAAAGCGTACCAAGCTTATTTTCATTCGGATACCGTTCAGGCAATTGGTAAAACTAATATTGATGTGCAAGCAGCAAATTTAGATTTTTTAGTTGCTAGCGCACATAAATTTCATGGACCAAAAGGTGTTGGTTTTGTTTATGTAAAAAAGAATACCATTATTCAGCCTTTATTACACGGTGGTGAACAAGAAAAAGGATTTAGAGCCGGAACCGAGGCTGTGCATCAAATTGTTGGCATGGCAAAAGCTTTAGACTTGGCTTATGCAAACTTAGGTGCCCAACAACAAGCAGTTACAGCGGTAAAAAATTACGCCATTTCTGCCTTTAAAAAAGCATTTCCGGCCGTTGCATTTAATGGCGGAGAAAACGGATTTTATAATATTTTAAATGTAAGATTGCCTTTATCGGTAGATAAAACTGCAATGATTTTGTTTTATTTAGATATGAAAGGCATTGCTGTTTCTCGCGGTAGTGCTTGTCAATCGGGTAGTATAAAACCTTCTCATGTTTTGGCAGAAATTTTAGATGCTAATGCGTTGCAAGTACCAAGCTTACGTTTATCGTTCAGTCACGAAAATACACCAGAAGATATTGATGCTTTAATCGAAGCTATTCAAAGCATGTAAAAAAATCCGTCTAATTAGACGGATTTTTTTGGTATTGGTTGTAAAATCGGCCACCGATTTAATTTCAAAATAATTGTTAATTGTCATTTCTATTCCGGCAGCTTTTAAACTGTTTTTTACGCGTTTAGTTAATTCAGATTTAACAAGCAATATTTTTTCAGAATGAAACGTATAAGCATTTAATTCGTACGTAGCATACATTTGGTTTAAATCTAAATGCAAAACATATGGCTTAAGATTCTGATCTAAATCTGAATAGTTTGTTGCAGTTTGTAACAATAAGTTTTCTATTTGTTCCGATTCGTAATCGTATTTTGCATGAACCTGAATGCTAATAGCAAAACCTTGTTCTTTACCAATAGATGAATAATTTATGGTATGATCGTTTAAAACGGATGAATTCGGAATGGTAACATCTTCATTATTCGCGGTTTTTAATCGTGTAACCAATAAATTTTTTTCAATAACAATGCCTTTTACATTTTTAGTTTTAATCCAATCTCCCACTTTATACGGGCGCATATAAACAATAACCAAACCCGAAACAATGTTGGTAATTGCTGTTGATGATCCGATTGATAATAAAATACCTAAAAATACCGAAATACCCTGAAAAGCTATAGAATCTGCCCCGGGTAAAAGCGGAAAAATCATAATCAAAATAAAAACGTTTAATACAAAACGAGCGATTGAAAAGGTTGGTGATGCCCATTCGGGATGAAAACCATTAAAAACCAATCTTTTTCTAGAAATCTCGATTGCTATGTAACGTAAAAAACGAATGATTGATTTACCTATAAATACGATTAAAATTATTTTAATTAGTTTGGGTATGTAATTAAAAATTGAATCTTTAATGCTGTTAAATGGTGCACTTACCCATTTGGTTAATTGAAACACATAAATTTCGGTTTGCGGAAACAAGCGCAACATAAAAGGTATGAATATAAATACGGCAAGCAGGTACAAAAAGTATTTAAAAAACCACAAAGCTTTGTCTACAAAGTTTGATAAACGTTCGCGGTCTATAAATTGATAATTATTGATTGAAATGCCCTTAGGAAGCAGGTGTTTATTTTCTCTAAATCGGCGTCCTAAAAATAGGGTTAATTTTTTTATACCGTAAAACAAAGCAAATAGCAATACCAATAAAGCAGTAATCTCTGCAAAACGAATTATTTGTTGGTTTAACGAATTTTTGTCTTTGTATTCCTGAACGGTATCAACAATTGCTTTTAAATAATTTTTAGCTATTTTTTGTTGTGATTCGCCAATCCAAAGCCCGTCTAAATCACTAACCGATGTTATAATACGATCTTCGTACATAATATCCAACAAATCGCCGTTGGCAATAATTTTTAACGAATCGGCATTATAATCGGGTTGTTTGTATAAATATTTTACGGCAGCTGCGTAATGGCTGGCTCTTTCTTGTGCTGTTAAAGGTGGTAAATCATTGTACACATAAAATAACGTATCGCTGTATAAAATAACAGGAATTCCGTTTGTTTTTACGTCGTAACGGTTTATTAAATCAAGCTGTTTTTGTTGACTAATCGAATCTATAATTTGCTTAAAGCGCAAATCATTTTCTTTTTGTTGCGTTTCAGAAACTAAAATAAGTCCTTTAATTTCTTCTAATAATAATTCAATTTTAGTTGAATCTTTAATGCGTAAATTTTTTAATTTATTTACTTCTTCGTGCACTAAAACTGAATCGTTGTTGGTTTGTGCACCAAGTATTTGCATCAAAAATAAAAAGGCAAATAAGAATATTTTTTTTGGGGTCATGTTGGGTTTTACTACTTGTATTTGTAACGCAAAATACAAAATAGGCGTATATGTAAAACAAAAAAAGGAAAGATTTTAATCTTTCCTTTTTTTAAATATTTTAAGCTTGGCTTACAAGTGAATTACTTCACCGTAAGCTGCTGCTACAGCTTCCATAACCGCTTCTGACATCGTAGGGTGAGGGTGAACTGCTTTTAAAATTTCGTGTCCTGTAGTTTCTAGTTTACGTGCTACAACTGCTTCTGCAATCATATCGGTAACACCAGCACCAATCATATGGCAACCTAACCATTCACCGTATTTTGCATCAAAAATAACTTTTACAAATCCGTCTGGTGTACCAGCTGCTTTTGCTTTTCCTGATGCTGAGAATGGAAATTTACCAACTTTAATATCGTAACCAGCTTCAACGGCTTTCTTTTCTGTTAAACCAACTGAAGCAATTTCTGGAGTTGCATACGTACAACCAGGAATGTTACCGTAATCTAAAGGTTCTACATGTAAGCCTGCAATTTTTTCAACACATAAAATACCTTCTGCAGAAGCTACGTGAGCTAATGCTTGACCTGGAACTACGTCACCAATTGCGTAATAACCTGGTACGTTAGTTTGGTAATATTTGTCTACTAAAATTTTATCACGATCGGTAGCAATACCTAATTCTTCTAAACCAATGTTTTCAATATTAGATTTAATACCAACTGCTGATAAAAGCACGTCAGCTTCTAAAACTTCTTCACCTTTAGCTGTTTTAACATAAGCTTTTACGCCTTCACCTGTTGTATCAACTTTTTCAACTGATGAATTGGTCATGATTTTAATTCCAGATTTCTTTAAAGAACGTTCAAATTGTTTAGAAATATCTTCGTCTTCAACCGGAACAATGTTTGGCATAAATTCAACAATAGTTACGTCTGTACCCATTGAATTGTAAAAATGCGCAAATTCTACACCAATTGCTCCAGAACCTACTACAATAAGTTTTTTAGGTTGTTCTGGTAATGTCATTGCTTGACGGTAACCAATTACTTTTTTACCGTCTTGAGGTAAGTTTGGTAATTCACGAGAACGTGCACCAGTTGCAATAATAATATGGTCAGCTGTATAATTTTCTACTTTTCCGTCTGCTAAAGTAACTTCAACCGTTTTGTTAGCTTTTACTTTACCGAATCCGTTAATAATATCAATTTTATTTTTTGACATTAAGAACTGAACACCTTTGCTCATAGATTCTGCAACGTTACGAGATCTTTGAATTACAGCGTTAAAATCTTTATCTACTTCACCAGTAATGGTTAAACCGTAGTCAGAGGCATGTTTTAAATAATCAAAAACTTGAGCTGATTTTAATAGGGCTTTTGTAGGAATACACCCCCAGTTTAAACAAATACCACCTAAGTTTTCTTTTTCAACAATAGCAACTTTAAAACCTAATTGAGAAGCTCGAATTGCAGTTACGTACCCGCCAGGTCCGCTACCTAGAACGATAATATCATACTTCATAAATGCTTTATTTCTGTCTTTATTTATTCGCTAAAATAGTGATAAAATAGTAAATATCACTACAAATTGTTTTTAAATTGTGATTCGTATAATTTTTTGTAATATCCGTTCGGAATAGTAATTAAATCGTAATGATTTCCTTCTTCTATAATCTTTCCTTTATCCATAACAATAATGCGATCGGCATGTTGAATGGTGGCTAAACGATGGGCAATAACGATTGATGTTGAATTTTTCGTTAATCTTTCTATTGCAGTTTGAATAAGTTCTTCGGTGTACGAATCGATAGATGAAGTTGCCTCGTCTAAAATTAAAATATTAGGTTTAGCTACGTAGGCGCGAATAAAAGCGATAAGCTGACGTTGTCCTGACGAAAGCATGCCTCCACGTTCTTTAACATTAAAATCGTACCCGCCGGGTAATTGCATAATAAATTCGTGCGCACCAATTTTTTTGGCTGCTTCTATCACATCTTGTTTTGTAATGTTGGGGTTGTACAAGGCAATGTTGTTGTAAATGCTGTCGGCAAATAAAAAAACATCTTGTAATACAACGGCTATGTTTTTGCGTAAATCTTCAACTTTAAAATCATACAAATCGTGTCCGTCTAATAATATTTCGCCCGAATCGATATCGTAAAAACGATTTAATAAATTGATAATGGTAGATTTTCCTGCACCTGTTGTACCAACAATAGCAATGGTTTCGCCTGCCTTTACTTTTAAATCGATGCCTTTTAAAACTTCTTCTCCGTGTACATAACTAAAACGAACTTGTTTTAATTCAATATCACCTTTTAATCGGTCTAAAGATTTTGTTCCTGTAGGTTGTACATGCTCGGTTGTATCTAAAACTTCAAAAACACGTTCGGCCGATATAATCCCCATTTGCAACACATTAAATTTATCTGCAATATGACGCAAAGGCGTAAATAACAGCTGAATAAAAAGCGTGTACGAGAATAAATCGCCAAAGGTTGTATCACGACTGCCTTCAATAATTTGATGCCCCCCGTACCAAACTACAAGTGCTAAGGTTAATGAAGATAAAATTTCTGAAACCGGAAAAAAATGGAATTGTATAAAATATTTTTTAACCAAGCTTTGTTGTGTGCCATGTTAATTTCTTCAAACTTCTCAAGCTCGTTTTTTTCTTGGGTAAAAAGTTGCACAATTTTCATACCCGATAAACGCTCTAAAACAAAGGTGTTTAAATTACCAACTTGCGTTCTTACTTCCTGAAAGGCAACTTTCATTTTTTGCTGAAAAACGCGTGTGGCATAAACCAAAATTGGCATAACCAGAATAGGAATAATACTTAATTCCCAGTTCATGCTTAACATAAAAAATAGTACAACAACCATTTTTAAAACGTCAGAAAAAATCATGAACAAACCTTGCGAAAAAATACTTGCAATTGATTCGATATCCGAAACGGTTCGCGTTACAATTTTTCCAATAGGTTCGGTATTAAAGTATTTTATTCTAAAGCTGATAATGTGATTAAACAGTTTTTCTCGAATATCTTTCACAATATCCTGTCCAAGCCAACTAGCGAAATAAGTAAAGAAAAACTGAAAAGCTACCTCACAAAGTAAAACAACGCCCATTAAAATAATGTAATAAAACAGGCCGTCTAAATCTTTTAAAGTAATATAAAGGTCAATGGTTTTTTTTAGTAAAAAAGGACGTAAAGCTGCAAATACAGATAATAAAACAGCAAAAACAATAACCCAAATAAATCGGGCTTTGTACGGCTTACCGTGCTTAATTACTTTAATCAGTGAATCTGTATTAATTGTTTTCATTGTTTAAATAAGGATAAATAACTTGGGTTAAATACAAACCGTGTGCCGGTACCGAAAAGCCAGCTTTTTTACGCGATTTACTTTCTATAACTTCCTGAAACCCGGCAATAGAAAGCTTACCAAGGCCCACATTTACTAAAGTACCAACAATAGCACGCACCATGTTACGTAAAAACCGATCGGCTGTAATAGTAAATACCAAATGGTTTTGGTTTTGTGTCCAAAAAGCTTGTTTTATTTGGCAGTTAAATGTGTTTACATCGGTATGTGTTTTAGAAAAACATTCAAAATCTATATAGTTAAAAAGCAATTGGGCAGCTTCGTTCATTTTAGCAACATCTAAAGTTTGATGTTGGTACCAACTGCCTTCGTGAATAAAAGCATCTTTAAAATTATGGATGTGATATTGATAAGTTCTTGAAACGGCATCAAAACGTGCATGTGCCTCATTGTGCATCAAAATAAAATCATAAACAACAATATCTTTAGGTAAAAAAGAATTCATTCTTTTAACCAAAGTTGCTGAATTTAGTATTTGATTGCTGTCAAAATGGGCAAACATTTGTTGGGCATGTACGCCAGCATCGGTTCGGCCAGCGCCAACAACCTCAATGTTTTCACGTAATAAAGTGGATAACGCTTTATTAAAAACTTCTTGTACGCTAATGGCATCTGGCTGCATTTGCCATCCGTGATAATTTTTGCCATTGTAAGCAAATTTAACAAAATATCTCAAAGCTGTTTTCTTTTATTTCGATATGCAAATATACATTATTTATCGCCTAGCTATAAATGATTGCGCAGCCTTTCCTTACATTTTTATATATTTGATGCAGATCAAAATAAAATTATGAAAAAATTTCTACCTTTTTTATGTTTCCTTTTTTGTGTAATAAGCCATGCGCAATCTTTTAACACCAATTTTAAAAATCAATCGTTACGTTTTGATTTTTTATTATCGGGCAATGTACATCAAACTACGGTTGATTTAACTGCTGTTCAAAAAGTAAAAAAATGGAACGGTCGCCGTGTTAATTTAACTACTAATGCGTTACAAGGCGATGCAGAAATTAATGTTTATGATGCGCAAAGCAATAAGTTAATTTACACCCAATCTTTTTCAACTTTATATCAAGAATGGTTAACACAAACTCAAGCGCAAACCGAAGTTTTTACGACAGAACAGGTGCTATACATTCCATCTCCAAAACATGATTTTGTAGTTCAAGTTAACTTTTTTGAGAACAATGTACCGGTACAAGTTTTTAAACAAAGTTTTACTACCAAACAAATAAAAAAGATAAAGCCATTAACAACTACTTATCCTATTGAAGTAAAACAAATAAATAAAGCCAAAGGCACAAAAAGCCCTATAAACTTTACTATTGTTGCCGAAGGATTTACAGCTGATGAAAAAGATGTGTTTTTTGCTGCAGCAAACCGCGCGGTACAAGCTTTATTTGCTTATCCATCTTTTAAAAAATATAAAAATCAATTTGCTATTCAAGCTGTTTTTGTTGCTTCGCAAGATGCTGGCGTTACTATTCCAAGTAAAAATATATTTAAAAATACCATTGCTCAAACTACGTTTGATACGTTTAACTCAGAACGTTATTTAACCACGAACAAAGTTTTTAAAATGCACGATGTGCTGGTTAATAGGCCAACCGATCATCTTTTAATTATTGCAAATTCCAACCAATATGGCGGAGCCGGAATATATAATGCATATACGTTAGTTACCTTGTTTGATAAAACTTTTGATGCTGTTGTTGTGCACGAACTTGGGCATAGCTTTGCTGGCTTGGGCGACGAATATTTTTATGCAAACGATATTTTTTCGGACAATGCTCATAAAAACGAGGTAGAACCTTGGGTTAAAAACAACACAACCTTAGTTGATTTTGAAAGTAAATGGCAAGCTAAACTTGATGCATCAACCCCAGTTCCAACGCCTTACACAGCCGAAAATAAAAATAAAGTTGGTGTTTATGTGGGGATTGAAGGTGGTAAAGTTTACATTCCGCACCAAGATTGCAGAATGCATACCAATACTGCAACCGATTTTTGTAGCGTTTGCATTGATGCCATTGAAGAACTGATTTTACATTATACCCAACAAAACTAATTTTTTTGAAAAAAATATTATTGCTTTCTGACACGCATAGCCATATTGACGAAACGATTTTAAAATACGTAAAACAAGCTGATGAAGTTTGGCATGCAGGCGATATTGGTGATTTAACAGTTACCGATCAAATTCAAAAATTTAAGCCCTTACGTGGGGTTTATGGTAACATTGACGATAACAAAGCACGAGCGGAATTTCCTTTACATAACCGATTTGTTTGCGAAGGTGTTGATGTTTGGATCACTCATATTGGAGGATATCCCGGAAAATACGATGTAAAGGTGCGAGAAGAAATTAAACGTAATCCGCCAAAATTATTTATTTGTGGTCATTCACATATTTTAAAAGTACAGTTTGATCAGCAGCTAAAATGTTTGCATATGAATCCCGGTGCTGTGGGTAAACACGGTTTTCATCAAGTTCGAACCATGTTGCGCTTTGAGGTTGATGCAGGTGAAATTAAAAATTTAGAAGTAATTGAGCTTGATGCTCGATAAATATAAAACAAAAAAACCGAAGGATTTCCTTCGGTTTTTTCTACGCACTAATAAACTAAGATGATAGGTTTATCTTAAGCGATCAACAGATTTTACAAGATCTTCGTCCTTCTTAATGGCACGGTTCGCTAAAACCAAAAATAAGATAGATAGAACAGGAAGAAACATCCCAATACCCTTCTCAGAAATTTCACTTTCTCCGGATAAATTTAGTGATCGAAATACAAATAATCCTAGTAATAAAACGTTTAATATCATATTCAGTCTGTTAACCACAAACTGTTTCATTCGGTTATTGTAGGTAATAATGGCATAAGCAGCTAAAGCAGCAGAAATACCAAATAGGCCAATAAAAATGCCGCTATGTGGTGCGTAAATAAGCTCACCTTTAGCATTGGTCCATAACGGAAACACCAAAGAAAGTACACCGCTTAAAATAAAAACAACTCCCATATAAAGGGTTTGAATTCGTTGTAACATAGGTTTAATTATTGTTGTGTTTAGCAAAAGTACTATAAGTTTTTTTAAAAAACTATTGTAAAAACAATATTTTTTGTATTATTGCATTATAAATAATGTAAGTACTTCACTTTTTGATTGTTAAAATGCCTTTTAATAATCTACCTAAAAAATAATAATTTTATTATTACCCTTAATTTCAAAACATTTTATGTTTGACACATCTGATTTAAAGAAAAAAAGTGTTGCAGATTTAAAAGAAATAGCCAAGGCCCTTGCCGTTGAATTTACTTCTGCTCCTAAAAAAAATGATATTATAGAAGCAATTTTGCTTAAAGTTCAGGCCGATACAAAAACGGAAGAATCTCAAACATCTTCAACCGATGTTTCCGAAGCAAATAAACCCAAACGCGGAAGAACTAAAAAAGTTACTCCAGCTTCTACAGAAAATAGCAGTACTCAACTAGCACTTGAAGTTGTTGCCGAGCCTAATGAAAATGCAACGCCAGCAACAGAAAATAACGGTACTAAGCTCAGAAATAGATTACGTAAACCTGAAGATAGAAAACAACCGAATTCGGAAGCTAAAAAAACAACCCACGAAAGTAAACCGCATAAAGAACGTAAAACACAAGTTTACGAAGCTACAGCAAATACTACTAAAGATGTAGTTCCGACTGAAGTTGAAGAAGGAATTGTTGTTGAAGAAGCGGTTCATGAACCAGCAGAAAACAAACACAACCATCAAACACGCAACAAGTTTAAAGATCCAAATTTTGAATTTGACCCGATTATTGAAGCAGAAGGCGTTTTAGATATTTCTGAAACCGGAAACGGTTTTTTACGTTCTGCCGATTTTAATTACCAACAATCTCCAGATGATATTTATGTTTCACAATCTCAAATCAGAAAATTTGGATTAAAAACCGGAGATACCGTTTGTGGCGAAGTTCGTCCACCAAAAGATCAGGAAAGACATTATCCGTTAATTAAAGTAGTTAAAATTAATGGGTTCGATCCTAAAACCATTCAAGACCGAATTGCTTTCGAGCATTTAACACCAATATTTCCTACCGAAAAATTTAAATTAGACGGAAAAAATTCTACCGAATCAACTCGTATTATTGATTTATTTGCTCCAATCGGAAAAGGACAACGTGCTATGATTGTGGCGCAACCTAAAACGGGTAAAACAACTTTGCTTAAAGAAATTGCTAATGCTATTTCTGCCAATCATCCTGAAGCTTTTTTAATTGTTTTATTAATTGATGAGCGTCCGGAAGAAGTTACAGATATTATGCGCAATGTAGATGCAGAAGTTATTGCATCAACCTTTGATGAACCTGCTAAAAAGCACGTTGATGTAGCAAATATTACATTAGAAAAAGCCAAACGTTTGGTAGAGTGCGGGCATGATGTTGTTATTTTATTAGATTCTATAACGCGTTTAGCTCGTGCTTACAATACCACTCAACCGCCATCGGGCCGTGTATTATCGGGTGGGGTAGATGCCAATGCCTTGCAAAAACCAAAACGTTTTTTTGGTGCTGCACGTAATATTGAAGGCGGTGGATCATTAACCATTATTGCAACAGCTTTAACCGAAACTGGATCTAAAATGGACGAGGTTATTTTTGAAGAATTTAAAGGTACTGGTAATATGGAGGTACAGTTAGATCGTAAAATATCTAACAAACGCATTTACCCAGCTATAGATTTATTAAATTCATCAACACGTCGTGATGATTTATTATTACAAAAAGAATTGGATTTAGGTTTATCAGCTTTCCGTTATTTAGCAATTGATCGTATTTCGGATAAAAATGATAAAAACGATAAAGGAGCAATCGAATCTATTTCTTTCGTTAAAGAAGCGATTAAAAATACGCAAAACAACGAAGAACTTTTACTTACTTTAAAAGATAGAAAACATCATTAAAATAAGAATAACAAAAAAGAGAACCAATTGGTTCTCTTTTTTTATTTTACAAAGGTTTCGTTTAATAATGTAATGGTGTTAAAATCAACTTTACCATCAAAAAAAGTATCTAAAACTTCCTGGAAAATAGGATGCGTTTCTGGTAAGATGCAAAATAATGACATAGATGATTTTAGTTTAGAATCGTCTGGGTAAGTAAATACGTTGCGTATTGATTTGCCTTTATGTTCTAGTACCTTTTCACAAGCTTCTACTAATCTCGGTCCTAAAACCTCGTGTTCTATATATGCTTGTGCTTGTTCGTAATTGTCAATGCCGTAATATTTAGAAGTTTCGGAAAAACCCAAACCTCGCATTTGTGGAAAAATGTACCACATCCATTCGCTTTCAATTTTTCCTAATGAAATTTCCTGAAGCGCGTTATCGAAAGTAAGTTCTTGAACTTTTAAAAAGCGATCTAGTTTTTCTTGGGTTGTCATAAAAGATAAAAATATTTTAATTGGTTGTTTCTAAATTTATAGTGTAAAACTAGTTTAAAAATTACAACTCTAAAATGTACTTAAATAGTATAAATAGGTTATAATATTTATTTAAATATATTGAAAAATCCTTAAAATTAAAAGCTTTTATGCAGAAAAATACAGCACATTTTTACTTTTTTTATTGGTCCCAACCGCCGCCTAAAGCTTTGTATAATTTGATACGAGCGTTTAATTTATTTAGCTTTAATTCGTTATAATCTAGCTCGGTGTTTAAGGCAACACGTTGTGAATTAACAACTTCTAAATACGTGGCATAACCGCTATTAAATAACATGGTAGCTTGTTTGGTACCTAACTGAGCAGTTTCAAGCTGCTCTTTAGCAATTTCAAGCTCTTCATTAAGTTTATTAATGGTTATAATGGCGTCAGAAATTTCATTAACTGCTGTATAAACGGTTTTCTGAAAATCTATTTCGGCTTGTTCTCTTTCTAATAATGCAACTTTGTAAGCCGTTTTTAACTTGCGTTTGTTGAAAATAGGTTGTGTTATACCGCCAACAATTCCGCCCATTAAAGAGCCAGGGATATCAAACCAATTTTTGGTAAATAAGCTATTTACTCCACCAACCAATGATATTTCTATATTCGGATAACGGTTTGCTTGGGTAACGCCAACTTCAGCATTTTTAATGCGTAGTTCTAAATTTGCTGCTTTAACATCAGGACGTAAAGAAACCATTTGTAACGGAATGTTGTTAGATAACAAATCGTTTTCTAACAAATCATCAATCGCAATTGCGTTTACATCTACATCGTCTGGTAAATTACCTACCAAAAGTTGTAAATCGTTTTCCTGAATCATGATTTGGCGTTCTAACCTCGGAATTAAGGCTTTTGCAACCAACATTTGTGATCGCGTTTGCTGAATACCTAAAGCTGTTGTTTTTCCAGATTCGTATTGCAATTCAACAAAACGTAATGTGTTTTTATTTAAATCGTAGTTAGAACGGGCAACTTTTAATTGGGCATTTAGCAATAACAAATTAAAATATCCTTCGGCAATTTTAGATACAACCGTAGTTTGTATTAATTTTTGTGCTTCGTTAGTTTGTAAATACGCTGCTAAACTTGCTGCTTTCTGGCTTTTTATTTTACCCCAAATGTCAATTTCCCAAGATAAGCTTATGTTAGATGCGTTTTGAGCGGTATATAAATAATACGTATCTGGCGCATCTTTGCCTTTTTGGTCGTAATAATTGCCCGACGGATTGCTGTAAAAGTTTTTAGATCGGAATTGGTAATTGGAATTGGCTAAATTAGCATTAATGCTAGGTAACCATTCTTGTTTAGCTTGAGCATATCTTTGATTGGCAATTTCTATATTCTTTAATGATTTTTGAACATCAAAGTTATATACCAAACCTTGTTCTATTAAACCGGTTAGCTTTTCATCTTTAAAAAAATCTTTCCAAGAAACCTTTATTGCTTCTAAGCTATCGTTTTGTGCCGTTAGCGTATCCATACCACGGTAACTTTGTGGCATGTCAAAGGTTTTTATTTTATAATTTTTTTGAGGAACACAAGCCTGAAAAGCAAATGTTGCAACAAATAAACCAATATATAGTACGTTTTTCTTCATGCTTAATTGTTTTTAAACTTAGCTTTAAGCGTTTCGTCAAAGTTTTGGAAAATGCAGAATAACAATGGAATAAAAAATATTCCGGTAAAAACTCCAAAAATCATTCCGCCGGCTGCACTAAAACTAATTGAATGATTTCCTTGTGCAGATGGACCAACGGTCCACATTAACGGAATTAATCCTGCAACGAAAGCAAACGAAGTCATTAAAATAGGACGTAAACGCATTTTAGCACCTTCAATAGCAGCTTCAACAATGCTTGCGCCACCGTGGCGTTTTTGCAAAGCAAATTCTACAATTAATATGGCGTTTTTGGCTAACAAACCAATTAACATAATTAACCCAACTTGCACGTAAATGTTATTTTGTAAACCAACAAAGTTAATGGTCGTATAAACACCAAATAAACCGGTTGGAACAGCTAATAAAATAGCAAAAGGTAACATAAAACTTTCGTATTGTGCCGCTAATAAAAAGAATACAAAAACAATACTTAAGCCAAAAATAACTACGGCTTGGTTGCCTTGATTTTTTTCTTCTAATGTCATTCCGGTATATTCGTACGAATAGTTACCTGGTAATTCTTGCGATAAGCGATCAATAGTTTCGATCACATCACCGGTACTATATCCATCTGCAGGAGTAATTTTTACTGCAATGGCGTTAAATAAGTTGTAACGGTTAACGGTTTCTGGTCCAAAAACTTTACGTAATTTAATTAAAGTATTTGCCGGAAGCATTTCACCATTTTTATTTCTAACAAAAATATTTTTAAAACTTTCCGGATCGTTTCTAAAATCAACATCTGCTTGCATATATACACGATATTGACGACCAAAACGAGAAAAATCTCCTGCCTGAACACGACCAAAATAACTTCTGATGGTGGTCATTAATTCTTTAACATCAACGCCTAATGATTTGGCTTTTACGTAATCAATATCCAACATATATTGTGGGAAATCGGCATTGAAAGAGGTAAATGCATTTTGAATTTCAGGTTGCTGATTTAGTTTTTCAATAAATTCGGTTGCTACTTCATCAAATTGGTCAAATTTACCACCTAAACGATCTTGCAATACCATTTCAACTCCACTAAAATCACCAAAACCTTGTACGGTTGGGCGCGCAAATATTTGAAAGGTTGCTCCGTTTATATTGGCTAAATCGGCATTGAACGATTTAATAATTTCATTAATATCCTGAATATTGCCACGTTCTTTAATTGGTTTTAAGTTGATGTAACCAACGGCAAAAGATGAACTTGCTGTTGCATCAATGGTATTGTACCCCGAAATGTTTGTCATTCCTGCAATTTCTGGACGTAATTTTAAAATACTATCTGCTTGTTCTAAAATTACTTTGGTACGTGCTAACGATGCACCTGGAGGCATAGTCATCGAGTACGTTAAAAAGCTATCATCTTCTGTTGGAATAAAACTTGAAGGCGTTTTTGTCATGGTAAAAATACCTGCCAATGTAATGATGATTAATAAACCTAAGCTAAGCTTTTTATTTACTATGAATTCGTTAACAATAGCTCCGTATTTGTTGGTTAGTTTGTCAAACCAAATATTAAACTTTTCAAAAAATCTATTTTTTCTTGATTGTGGTTTATTTGTTTCAGCCGGACTGTGTGTTTGTTGCTTTAATAGTAAAGCACATAAGGCAGGGGTTAAGGTTAAGGCACATACCGCCGAAATTAAAATTGCAATAGCTAATGTATAAGCAAATTGTTTGTAAAAAATTCCGTTTGGTCCCTCCATAAATCCTACAGGTAAAAACACGGCAGCCATAACCATTGTGATAGAAAAGATGGCTTTTGTAATCTCGTCCATGGTAGCAAAAGTTGCTTCTTTTGCTTTCATACCTGTTGCATGCATTTTTTCGTGAATGGCTTCTACCACAACAATGGCATCGTCTACCACAATACCAATAGCTAAAACCAAGGCAAACATGGTTAAAATGTTTATAGAAAATCCTAAAAGGTAAATAAAGAATAAAGTACCTAATAACGAAATAGGAATGGTAACTACGGGAATAATGGTTGATCTGAAATCTTGTAAAAACAGATAGACAATAATGAATACTAATAAAAAGGCTTCGTAAATGGTAGTTTTAACTTGGTTAATAGATTCGTCAATTTGATCTTTAACCGAATAGGTAATTTCATATTTAATACCATCAGGAAATGATTTAGAAACTTTTTCTAAAACTTCACGTGCCTCAATATCAATATCACGGGCATTAGAACCTGCTGTTTGCGTAATATTTAAAGTTAAACCCGGAAAGCCGTTTACGCTGTTATCACTACCAACGTTAGATGCACCAAATTCAACACGAGCTACATCTTTTAAAAATAAAACAGATCCGTCTTCGTTAGTTTTTACTACTACGTTTTCGTATTCTTCGGGCAAGCTAAAACGCCCGTTGTGACGTAAAGTTGTTTCAAAAACTTCTTCAGATGCTTCACCAAATTTACCAGGAGCAATTTCAAAGTTCTGATCGCGAATGGCTTTAATTAAATCTTGAGGCGTTAAGTTGTAAGCTGCTAATTTTTCTGGATTAATCCAGGTACGCATTGAATAATCACGAGCACCTACACGGCTAACTGCAGCAACACCTGGAACACGTAAAAGTTCTCGGTTAATGTTAATTTGAGAATACGCTTGTAAAAAGGTTTCGTCGTAAATACCTTGCTCATGGTCTGAAAAGATATTAATGGTCATAATATTACCACTTTGACGTGGAGTTACAGAAATACCAGCTTCAATAACTTCGGCAGGAATTTGTGATGACGCTTTAGATACACGAGTTTGTACGTTTACTGCAGCTTGATCTGGATTGGTTCCTGCTTCAAAATATACATTAATTGTACCTGCACCGCTATTACTTGCGCGTGAAGAAATGTAGGTCATTTTATCTACACCATTAATAGCTTCTTCTACCGGTAATAATACCGATTGAGCTACGGTTTCGGCACTGGCTCCGGGATAGGATAAAGCAACCGAAACGCTTGGTGGAGCAATTTCTGGAAAACGGGTAATAGGTAATTTAAAAAGCCCGATTAAACCTAACATGATAAACATAACAGAAATCACGATAGCCAAAATAGGACGACTTATGATAGATTTTAGCATAGTATTTTTTCTTGATTAAAAATTCGGAGCGCGAATTTTATAAAATAGGATTTACAATCGTTTCTTTATTAAACTTATTAAAACCTGTTAGAATGATAACGTCATCAATAGCTAATCCGTCTACAACAATATATTTTTTATTAGCCGTACCATCAACTTTAATTTCTTGAAGTTTTACGGTGTTGTCTTTGTTTAGTAAGTAAACAAAAATTTTGTCTTGAATAGTTGTTGTTGCTTCTTGCGGAACTAAAATTACGCCGTTTTTAGATTCTCTTAATTTTATGGTTCCGGTGTTTCCAGAACGCATAATATCTTGCGAATTCGGGAAAGTTGCTCGTAAAGAAATAGATCCGGTACTTCGGTCAACCTGACCGTTTACAGCATCAACAATACCAGATTTGTTGTATTCTTTACCATCGGCCAAAATTAATTTAGCTTCAGGAATAATACTTCCTAACGAATTTTTAATAGAATCGTTAGCATTGTTTTTTGTAAAATATAAATAATCAGATTCACTCATGCTGAAATAAACATAAACATCACTAACGTCTGTTAAAACGGTTAACGGCACTTTATCACCTTTGGTATTTAAGTTACCCACACGTTTAGGAATACGACCAATATAGCCGCTAATAGGTGCTTTAATTAACGTAAAACCTAAGTTGATTTTTGCTGACGCAACTGCTGCTGAAGCACTTGCTAATGACGCTTTTGCAACTTCGTAATTTGCTATAGCCGATTGCAATTGCACAGGCGCGATTACTTCGTTATCAATTAAAGGTTGTAAACGGTCAATTTCTAATTGCGCATTTTTTAGTTTTGCTTTTTCAACGTTTTCGCTAGCAATAGAATTGTTTAATATTTCTTGGTACGGCAATGGATTAATTTTGAATAAGGCTTGGCCTTTTTCTACATAATCTCCTTCGTCTACATAAATTTCTTCTAAAATTCCTTCTGCAAACGATCTAATTTCTACGTTTAATTTACCTTCAATGGTACCAATATAATCTTTAACCACAAAGGCTGTAGTTGTATCAATTTTTAATGCAGGCAAAGCCAATGCTTTGTTTTTATCTTCGTCATTTTTAGAAGCACCAAAATTACAGCTCTTTAAAGAAAGAGATAATGCTGTAAAACCAAGAATGGTACAAATAATATAAACGGTGTTTTTTGTTGTAAGTTTCATAAACAATAAGAATATCTATATCATATAACGCAATTTAAATGCCAATTTAGATAATCTTTGTTGTTTTTTTGTTAATCAGCCTATTTATTGGGAGTTGGCTTGTTTGATTAAAGAAAAATGATAAGTTTTACGTGTAAACTTTATACATTTTATGTGTAAAAGAGGAAAAGGGGAATAAGGAAAAGAAAGAAGGAAAGTTACAAATACGCTTCGTCAATGTTCATATTATAAACATCGATGCTAAGCGATACGTTTTTAGCTGTTAAAAGCTTTAAAGTTTTGCTAGAAATGTTGTAGCTGTGATTCCACATGTTTGTATATCCTGTAACTTCAATGTACGTTTCGTACTTATCTGTTAAAGGCAACCATACATTATTATCTTTAGGTAAATTTTTAAAAAAAGTTCTAAACCAGCATCTAAATTATCTATTTTAGTAACCGATTTTAAAGACCATTTGCCTGTATCAGCAACTCTGATTTTTTTTGACGAACCAAGTTCTAAAACTTCGTTCGCATTCCACGCAAAAGTTGGTTCTATACCAAGAGCCGTTGTGATTTCATTTTTATTTAATGCATCACTAACAAAAGTTAGTGTAATTTCTATAGAACAATCATCCAAATAATCGTTGGACGTGTTGAACTTTAAATTTTCCAGAAACATTTTATTTTAATGACAATTAATGAGTTATGAATTAGATAGTTTAAGGGGCCTCGAAATTATACAATTTATCTTGAATTACAATGCTTTATTTATCAAAAATAATGCTAATCTAATTTTAAATATTAAATATAACGGTTAACCGAATTAAAAATTATAAAAAAATAAATATTTCTTAAAGTTATTTATAAAATAGATTATCTTTAAAAACGGAACAGCTTTTGATGTATCGTATTACAAACTATAAGTTACAATGAAAAAATTATTGCTTTTGCTTATCTCATGCTGTGGAACCCTTGCAGGATGGGCGCAAAAAGATAATAATGCTACTAGCGTTATTATACCGAAAGCTATGGATCGCGATCAAAATGTAAGTAAATCGCCAGCTATTCGATTTGAAAAAACAGAAACAAAATCTAAATTTAATCCAATAGAATTTGAACCGATTGAAGTTAAGTCACAGTATAAAATTGAAAAACCAAATTCTGGATATTTAATTGGTGATAAAGATAAAAATAAGTTCAACCAAGATGAAAAATTTACCATGCCATACCAATTACAACGTGATATTGTTGTAAAAAGTAATATTAATGAAGATGATAGCAAGGTTTTTAGACGCAATCAATCTTTTGGCGAATTACGAACTACTGCCAATTCGGTTAAACTTATGTTTAAAGATTATGCTGCCGTAGATGGCGACCGGATTAAAATTATGGTAAACGGATTAACCGTTCGTGCGGACGTATCTTTAATTGAAGTTTATCAAACGGTAGAAATTGGTTTAACTCCTGGATTTAATAAGGTAGAGTTTGAAGCCCTAAACCAAGGTTATTCAGGACCAAATACCGCACAATTTAAAATTGTGGACGATACCGGAAAGCAAATGCTAGAAAATAGATGGGATTTGGCTACCGGGTTTAAAGCTTCTATTTTAATTATTAAGGAATAAATCATTTATCTTCTAGTCATACACTAAAAGTTATATTTTTTAGTTTAACTAATATAATTTAAAAACTAAAAAAATGACTTTTACAAAATCAATTAAAAATTCAATCAAACATTGGTGGGTACCTTTGTTAGCAGGTTTACTATTTATTTTTATGGGAGCTTATAGCTTTTATAGCCCGATGACCGCGTACGAAAGTTTAACTATTGTATTTACTATTACTTTTTTGTTTTCTGGTTTGTCAGAAGTTTCATTCGCAATTGCAAATCGTCATGAAATAGATAATTGGGGATGGACTTTGGCTTGGGGATTATTAACTGCCGTAATTGGTTTTATTTTATTTGTACGCCCTTTAGAAAGCATGGAAGTTTTAGCTTATTTTATTGGATTCTGGGTTTTATTCCGCTCGGTTTCTGGAATTAGTTATTCAATTGATTTAAAACATTACGGTACACCAAATTGGGGCAGTTTATTAGCTTTATCTATTTTAGGTGTTTTTGTTGGTTTAATTATGATTTTAAACCCAGTTTTAGCCGGATTTACTGCTGTTATTTGGTTAGGATGTGGTTTAGTAATTGTAGGTGTTTTTGCTATTGCTTTGGCATTTAATTTAAAAGGTTTAAAAGCTAAAAACTAAATACCTTGATATAAAACAAAAAAGTCCGATTTTAAATCGGACTTTTTTTATTTGTTATATTGTGCTAAAGCTGCTTTTAAAATTTGTACAGATTTAATAATATCTTCTTTATTTAAAACGTAAGCAATTCGTACTTCATCCAAACCAACTCCTGGTGTAGAATAAAAACCTGCTGCTGGTGCAACCATAACTGTTTCGTTATTCAACTCAAAACTTTCTAATAACCATTGCGCAAAATCATCAGCGTTTTGTACCGGTAATTTTACAATACAATAAAAAGCACCTTTTGGTTTAGAAACTACAACACCATCAATTTTTTGTAATTCAGTAATTAATGTATCTCTTCTATCTTTATATTCAGCAATAACTTCTTCAAAATATGATTGAGGTGTATCCAATGCAGCCTCTGAAGCAATTTGTGCATAAGTTGGTGGTGATAAACGTGCTTGGGCAAACTTCATGGCAGCAGCCATAACTTCTTTATTCTTAGAAACAATGCAACCAATTCGTGCTCCGCACATGCTGTAACGTTTAGAAACCGAATCAATCATAATAGCATGCTGTTCAATGCCTTTTACGTTCATTACAGAAAAATGTTTTTCTGATGCATCGTAAATAAATTCGCGGTAAACCTCGTCAGCAATTAAAAATAAATCATGTTTAATTACTAGTTCTGCCAATTGATTAATTTCAGCCTTAGAATATAAATATCCGGTTGGATTACCTGGGTTACAAATTAAAATAGCTTTTGTTTTAGGCGTAATTAACTTTTCGAAATCTGCAATTGCAGGTAAAGCAAATCCGTTTTCAATACCAGAAATTACCGGAACAACTTTAACGTCAGACGAAACTGCAAATCCGTTATAATTGGCATAAAATGGTTCAGGAATAATAATTTCATCATCTTTATCCATTGTAGAACCTAAAGCAAATAATAAAGCTTCGAGAACCACCGGTAGTAATAATTAAATCATCTTTAGTTACCTCAATGCCTTGTTCTTGATATTTAGCTGCAAGTTTTGTGCGGTACGAATCAAATCCGGCAGAATGGCTATATTCTAAAACCGTAATGTTAGCATTTTTAACAGCTTGTAAAGCAACTTCTGGGGTTTTTATATCGGGTTGTCCAATGTTTAAATGATAAACTTTATTTCCTCTTTTTTTGATGCTTCTGCGAACGGAACCAATTTTCTAATTGGCGATTCTGGCATCAATTTTCCTTTAGCTGAAATTGTTGGCATAATAAGTAATTTGAGTATTAATTTTAAGCAAATTTGCGTATTTTTTTTAATATTTCCACTTCAATTGTACTAAAATTGTCAGCTAAAATTGGATTGATGAGGATTAAAAATTAAATAGTTAACGAAAAAACCTGGGTTTCGGGTTTGTTTTTTAACAAACGTAAGTCAAAAGCCATGCAAATATTACGAATAAAAGGTTTTCCGATTTCAGTAACGCGCAATTTTTGGTTCTCAATTATAATAAGATTATCAGCAATTAATTCGCGCAAATGCATTTTTATTTGATTTAATTCGGGCAACTGCATAGCTGGTTCTTCCCAATTGGTTTCAAAATGGCACATTATATTTAAAATATGCTGACGTACTATTAAATCTTCTTCCGTTAAATAATGACCTTTTAAAATGGGTAATTCATTTTTATCTAAAGCGGCATAATATTGCTCAATTTCTTTCTCGTTTTGCGCAAAAGCATACCACGAATCGCTAATTGATGAGGTACCTAGCCCAATCATTACTTGGGTTTTAGAATGTGTGTAACCCATAAAATTACGATGTAATTTTTTTGCTATTGCAGATTGATACATGCTATCTGTTTTTAACGCAAAATGATCCATGCCAACTTCCTCATAACCTTTTTCTAAAAGCAGTTTTTTCCCTACCTCGTACAACTCACGTTTAGCGGTATCTTTTGGTACATCTTCATCTTTAAAACCGCGTTGACCGTTTCCTTTAATCCAAGGCACGTGCGCGTAGGAATAAAAAGATAAGCGATCGGGATTTATAGATTTTGTTTTTTCTATGGTATCAATTATATTTTCTAATTTCTGAAAAGGCAAACCAAAAACCAAATCGTGTGAAATTGAGGTGTATCCAACTTCTTTTGCCCATAAACTTACTTTTGCAACGTTATGAAAGGGTTGCATTCTGTTAATAGCTTGTTGTACGTTGGGGGCATAATCTTGTACACCAAAACTTACTCGTCTAAAACCTAAGTTGTATAGCGTTACTAAATGTTTACGTGTGGTATTGTTAGGATGCCCTTCAAAACTAAATTCGTGTTCGGGATGAATTTTAGCGGTGCTAAAAATTCCGGTAAGTAGAATCTCTAAATTTTCTGGCGAAAAAAAAGTTGGAGTTCCGCCGCCTAAATGAATCTCTTTAATAATGGGTTTTTCTGGCAACAAATCGCAATACATTTGCCATTCTTTTAATACGTATTTTATGTACGGATTTTCAACTTCATGACGTTTGGTAATGCGTTTATGACAACCACAAAATGTACATAAGCTTTCGCAAAAAGGTAAGTGAATGTATAAGGAAATTCCTTGTGATTGGTTGGTTGCCTCGAACGATTTTTGCAAACTATCAATCCATTGTTGGGTAGTAAAATGCTCGTGCTCCCAATACGGAACAGTGGGGTAGCTGGTATACCTTGGCCCTGGAACATTGTACTTTTTTATTAAAGAAGAAGTCATAGTTTTGGTTGTTTTAACAAAAATAAACTAGCTTTTATGTTTTAAAAATGATAATTGTCAGCGCCATAAAACAAAAAAACATACAAATTTTTAACAAAAAAAATAATATTGTATACTAAAATGCGTTATCTTTTTATATTGAAAACACATTTAATTGATTATTTTTTTACGTTTTTTTATTTTGAGTTTATCGAATAAAGCACAGCCTTATGCTGTGCTTTTTTTTATGTAAAAAAGTAATAACCTAATAAACCTAAAACTGCAGCAGCTGCAAGAATTATTTTTAAGGTATTTGACATGCCATGGTTTTTTAAATTCTCGGCTCCTAAACAAGTAATGCTTTGTTCTGGCGTATTAAAAATGGCATCTTTATGAATGGCACTGCCTAAATTCCAATTGGTTAAATCTTGATTAAAATTAGTTGCCCCGTAAAACATATGCGAAACTGATATTGTATTAAAAACATCCCAATTGCTTATGTTTTGATTAAAGCTTTTGGCATTGTAAAACATGTACGACATGTCAGTTACCTGATTTACATTCCAATGAGAAATGTTAGAATTAAAATGCGTTGCATTTTTAAACATGCCTTTTAAAGATGTATCTTCAGAAAAATGTGGAGCATCGGTTGCGCTTATTTTAAAATCTTGTAAATCAAAAAATAGAAATGACAACACCGGGTGCCATTTTATATCACCCCATTGTAAAACATCTAAAAATTGATTGTCCGGATCTACATTACCTAAATGCTTCACTTTAAAAATCTGTGTGCTGTAAATTAAAAGTTTATAAATTCCGCTATCAGGAAAAGTAATTTCAGTTTTTCCGTCATTACCTGTTGCTTGGGTAATAATTTCATTGCTGTTTTCTGGCTGAATAACGTAAGCGTAATCATTTTCGGTTTCTAAAACTAATGTTTTTTTGGCACCGATTTTCCATAGCATGATAAACGGCTTATTTTTAGGCGTAGGATGATTTGACATGAGTGTTTTGTTAAGAATATATAACGCTACATTGCGCTATTATAGTTTGTTTTGTTTTTACAATTATGGGTTCAATATAATAAATAACCTTAAAAGGAAGAAACTTTCTTGCCTTTTAAGGTTATTAATTGTAGCAAAATAATTGCGGTTGTATGTATTATTTTAATCTGTGATTGGCATTGCTGCTAATAAACATTTCGTTTTTTTCTTCTGAGATGATTTCTAGAAAACGATCGTAATGTTTTAATACGTCTGAAATTAATTCGTTTTTGGTAAACAATTGAACATCGTAACCTTCACGATCGTCCCCAAAATACGATTTCGGATAATACGTATCGGTTTCTTTAATATCCGGTAAATTTTCTTCGGTTAACAAATAATCAGAAACAATTTTACGTTCGTTTTTAACTCCGTATTTAAAATTGTTAACCATATCGTGCTTAATTTCAATTTCTATACGTTGCTGGTCTTCAAAAGTGTTAATTTTTGCCTCTATGTTATTTTTAGCAAATTCTTGTTCTAATTCTTCAAAAGCAGCTTTTACTTTGGTATTAATAAAGTTGGTTACGGTTTTATCGTCTTTAAACGAAATAATTTGTTTTAAACGTTCTTTCCAAATGGTTCCGGACCACGGTACGGTAGATACCGAAAAATCTTTTTCGTAATAACTGCTATCAATAGAAAGGGCTTTTACTAAGCTTACAATAAACAATAACATGATTACAGCAAATGGTAAGGCTGTAATTAAGGTCATACTTTGTAAAGCATTTAATCCGCCTGCGTTTAATAATAATAAGGCTAAAACGGCTAATAAAATTCCCCAACTTACGGTTTGCCATTTAGGCGAAATACGTGCGTTTTTTGTTGCTATGCTATTCATTACATACAAACCAGAATCGGCTGAGGTAACAAAGAAAATAATGATAATGCTAATGGTTAAATAGTTAGTTATTTGACTAAAAGGTAAAAAATCAAAAAACTCAAACATTAAAGCATCTGGATTGATAGATAACAAACTTAAAGCTCCGTCGGCTACGTTAATATCTAACCAAATGGCTGTGTTACCAAAAACCGACATCCAAATGAAGTTGAATAAAGTTGGTATTAATAATACAGCGGTAATAAATTCACGAATGGTTCGTCCACGAGAAATTTTTGCAATAAATAAACCTACGTAAGGTGCCCAAGAAATCCACCATGCCCAATATAAAATGGTCCAATCGTGAAACCAAGGTTGAATGGTATCGTTATAGGCATGCGTGCTAAATGTTAAATTGAAAAAGTTAGAAATATAGGTTCCTAATCCTTCAGTAAAACTACCAATTAAAAATACGGTTGGTCCGAAAATAAGTACAAAGGCCAATAAAACAACTACGGCAATAATATTTACCGAACTTAATATTTTTACGCCTTTATCTACCCCCGCTAACTGCTGATAAGATTGATAAAGTGACCAAAATAGAAACAATGATTACTTGGCTTATGATGCTGTTTTCTGAAATAATACCTAAGGTATATAACCCTGAACTAATCTGTACTACCCCAAAACCTAAGGTTGTAGTAATACCAAAAAACGTACTACAAAGGGCAAAAACATCAATTGCATTTCCCCATTTCCCTTTAATTTTATCTTTTAAAATAGGGTAAAAGCAGCTTCGTAAAGAAAGTGGTAAGCTGTAACGGTAAGTAAAATAAGCTAAGGCTAAACCAACCACGGCATAAATGGCCCAAGCGTGAATGCCCCAGTGAAAAAACGTATACATTTGGGCATCTTTAGCTCTTTGTATTACATCATTGCCCGAAAAAACTTCGTTAGAAAAATGTTGCATGGGCTCTGCCACACTAAAATACATCAATCCAATTCCCATTCCGGCAGCAAAAAGCATCGAAATCCAGGTAAAATAGGAATAGTCAGGTTTACTGTTGTTTTTACCCAACTTAATATCGCCGTATTTACTAAATACTAAGTAAAACAAAAAGAATATAAAAATGGTTACAGCCCAAACATAAACCCAATTTAGGTTTATGAAGATGAAGTTTTTTATAACGTTAAGTAAGTTTTCGGTAACATTTGGAAAAATTGCTGCAAGCAAGCAAACTCCTATTATAAATATTAAACTGGGTATAATTACCCATTTACTAAACGTTGTTCGAATTCTTGGTAATTTTGGCATGTAAATGTTTTTTTAATGAAATAAATAGTAAAATTCGCTGCAAAATTATAAAAAATGCAAACTTTAGAGAAATAAATAACTTTTTTTTTGAAATTACTATTCAATTTGTATTCTTTATAAATTAACTTTTATACCATTATTAACGTTTAAATGCGTTAATTCTTGTCTTGATTTTAAAATATAATTTCAAAAAAAATTAAGCGTATTGCAAACATTTTTGCTTAAATAAGTTTATTTATTTTTATAGTTGATTAAATAAATGATTGCTGTAAAAAAGCTAAACATTATAAAACCAATGGTCCATAAAACCTTTTTAGAACTTGTTAGTTTAGTTGATTTATTTACAAGGTAAATTCCCATAATTATGTAAGTTATTGATGCAATTATGCCAATTGTAAGAAAAGCAAACGCACTTTCTAGGTGATTCAACTTCATAATAGCACCTAGAACCGAAGAAAAAATAGAAACTGTGAATGCAATTATAAATGTCCTTTTTAAAGCTGCCATTTCTGTTTTTTTATGCAAGTTTAAGTGTTTCATAAAATTAATTTTTGTTTTATAATTGAAAATAGTGCTTTTTTATTGTAAATAAGCTTAAAATTGAATTAATATAATTAATAAACACAACCAAATTTGTTTAATTACTTAAATTGTTGTTTTTTTTTACATTGAATTAATGCATTTGTATTCGTAAATACTTATTTTAACTTAAAATTCAAGTAATGCAATATCATGTGTTTTTATACGTTCCAAAGTTGTACATATTTAAAACATTTAAAACATGATTAAAGTCATTTTAATTTTATTAGCTTTTTTTTTCTTTTAATGAGTTTTTTGCACAAAATGGAGTTGGAATTAATACAATTAAACCGACAGAAAGTTTTCAAGTAAATGGTACATCGAGAATTACGGAGTTACCTAAGCATCTTAAACAAAAATCTATTTCAACATTACCCGATGGTACAGCGTCTGATCAAAAAAATCAAGATTTTATTGCTGTTAATACTGTAGTTGTTGATGCTAATGGTGTTTTAGGAATTGTTGAAGGCTTACCAGAAATAGATATCCCAGAAGTAAAATCAATCGAGTACACAGCTACAACATCAATAATAGACGATAATGTGCGTGAAAATTCATTAACAATAATTGGAAATATTGCTGTTTATTTTGACGCTAAAAAGGGAGATGCTGGAGGAAGACCTGTAAGATTTGCTTTGCTTAATGACGTTAAAGATAATGTAGTTGTAAACCAAATGAAATTAGGATCAGGTGGAGGAACTTATGGAAAGAATGAAAGTTTTTTAAGTGTTCGTCCTAATAACTCAAGCAACATAAAAAACACAATACCAGCATATAACTCTACAGATCAAACGTTTTGGCATATAATTTCTGCAGAGCAGCCACATATTGGTAATCGTGATTACATTCAATATATGATATCATTAATAAATTCTAGAGAAGTATATAGGTTAACAGCAATTGTTAATAATACTATAACTGCTACTGCTGAACATCCTACGGCTAGTGATGCGCTTGTTACTTTTTTTATTGAACGTTTAACGAATAAACAATAGGTAAATTATTTTTTTTAATTTTGCTAATTATAGCACATAATTTGCAGAACAGTCTGCAACTGAAAAGAATAAAAAAACGCAACTTGTTATTTAGTAACGAGTTGCGTTTTTTGTTTGTGGAGCCGCTGAGAGCACAAATATTGAATGTCCTAGAAAATGGTGTAAATTTAAAATCTTCTTAAGTGCTGTAAAATAAGGGTTTTCGTGTTTTTTGTAATGTTTCTAATTTCTGACTTTCTTAGTAGATTTAGTTTTTGTGTGCAAAGTGTGTGCAAATTTGTATTTTTGTTTTATAATACAAAAGCAAGTTAAAATGTCTGCAATATCCTTTTCATTTCGATCTACAAAAGAAATAGCTCCTTTAGAAATACGATTATCATATCGTATCAAAGGAGATAAAAATCCAAAATCTTTTTACACTAGATCGAGAATTGAAGTTGATAAAAAATATTGGGATGAGTTTCATTTCAAATCTGACTTTCCAAACTATAAGGATATTGAAAAGCAAAACTGGGTTAAAGAAATAAAAGCAAAACAACATAGTATTAATGTTGAAATTGAAAATATAAAAACCTATCTACTATCTGCTTTTAATTCAGTTCCACAATCAAAACTTATTGATGTGGTTAATAAAAAATGGCTTGAAGATCAAATTGAGTTATATTATAATCCAGTATCTAATATAGAAGATGAAGTGGGATCTGAAATCCCCAAAGACTTAATTAGCTATATAGATTTTTATATTGATTATCGCAAAAACGAAATGAAGCTAACATCAGTTAAAAAATACAATGTAGTTAAGCATAAGTTGGAGCGTTTCGAAAAAAAAAAAGAAAGAAGAAAATTTTAATCAAGGATATAAACGAAGATTTCAAAAAAGAATGGGTTAAGTTTTTAATTCAAGAAAACTATTCAGCTAATACGATGCAGCGTGAGTTAGTGGCCATAAAGACTTTTTGTAAACACGCTAAATACTTAGGATTGGAAGTAAGCCATCAATTGGATAATTTAAGGCTTGATCGCGTTAGAATCGATAAGATTTATTTAACCTTAGAAGATATTGATAAAATCGAATCCATTGAAGAAACTGAATTGTCTGAAAGTTTACAAAATGCAAAAGACTGGTTAATTATAAGTTGTTTTACCGGGCAACGAGTTTCAGATTTTATGAGATTTAATTCCTCTATGATAAGAATTGAAGATGGTATAAAATATATAGAGTTTACACAACAAAAAACTTCTAAGAAGATGACACTACCGTTACATCCAAAAGTTATCGAAATATTAGATAAAAGAGGAGGTGAGTTTCCTTATAAGATTTCAGACCAAAAGTATAATGATTTTATAAAGGTAGTATGTAAAACTGCAGGTTTGAATCAATCAACTTCTGGTAGTAAAGTTGTAGATGTTGATGGAAAAGGTAAGTACAGAAAACAAGAGGGTGTTTATGAAAAATGGGAGTTAGTAACTTCTCATATCGGCAGAAGATCTTTTGCTACTAATTTCTACGGAACAATACCAACAACGTACTTGATATACGCTACTGGGCATAGTTCCGAAAGTGAATTTTTAAATTACATAGGAAAGAGTAATAAAGATTTAGCAAAAGAATTATTCAATTATTTTAAAATTTAAAAAAAAAATATTATTTTAAAAGCGTGGTAAAACACTCTTTTTCATATTGCATTTAGATTTTGGTAAAAAAATACCCGGAATAAGTCCGGGTATATTTTTTATCATATAAATATATGGCTAAGTCAGCGCATACGTTTTTATACTTTACAAGTTGGGTAATATGTTATTAACTATCTCATTAACTATGTCTTGATCAGTTAACTTTTGGTTAAAATATTTTTTATTTTTTAAAAGTATTATGCTTGTCGTTTTTATAGTTACATAATCAAAATCTTTTGGGTTTAAATACCTATTACAATATCTATAATATATCCTATATTTGATAGTGTTTCTTACAGTATTATCTATATTAATATTATTTGAGTTTAGTTTTATATCTAACTCTTCTTCAGTTGGAGCTCCAAGAAAGCCGAATGAAATATCTCTTTTTTCTTGAAGTAACTCTAAAGAAATTGATAATACAGTGTTTAAGATTTTAAGAAAATTAAAAATGTTGGCTTCTGTAATGCCAACATTCTTAAAATTGAATCTTTTATTTGAAAGTCTGTGTCTTTTTTGATAAAACTTTACTACGTAAACATCGTATTTAAAGATACAGACTTCTACAATATATACTACTTGAAAATTATCTGTGAAACGATAAAATATCTTGTCCTTACTTTTATGTGATCTAACATAATCAAATTTATCAGGTATTTTATTCATCGACTATAAATCTAATACTAAATATTTATAAGCACTAGATCTGTCTTTGATAACTTCTTCTTCCGTTAGAGTAACTATTTTATGAGTTACAGTTTTATTTTGAACAATACTACTGGTAGAAACGTCTAGCTTTCTACTAGTTTTTCTAGGTAATTTCGAGTTGAACATTTTTGTGGAATTTTAGTTAGTCTTTTTCTATAAAACTTTACACATTTATAACTAATAAATAAGTGATTTATTATGTCATAATATGTGTTACATTGTCATATTCTTGACAAATATACTATTAAAAATAATATTTGCAATTGTTAATAACTTTTTTTTATGTATTTAGAAGTGTAATGAATAAAGGACTTTAGATGTTGAAAACTTTTATATAAGGCTGTTTGGCTGCTGTTCGTATATTAGTCTGGTATAGATACACTTAGGGATGAATTATGTTAGATTATATAATAATCATGAAAAATTGTATATAATTTTCTTTAAAAATTGTATTTCTGAATTCACTGATAAAAAAAGGAAGCTAAAACAGCTTCCTTTCTTATTTTTTATAAAACATTTTATCTTCAATCCCAAAAATAAAATTTGCGTTTACTTTGAATAAATCGCAAGTTTTTTGAATTTGTACGGTTGTGAAGTGATTTACCCCTCTGTTAATTTTTCCAATAGTTTCTGGCGACATTTCAATTTTACGACAAAAGTCTGTTTTATTTTTGACAGCTTTCATTGAAATGAGTTCTTCTATTACGGCCATCATTTTTTTATCACATTCGTGCATACAAATTTTATGTAATTTCAGTTTTTAATTAATCGTTGGCTCTGTTTTAGTTACTTCCCCATTTTCATCAATAAAGATTCTTATTATTCTCGGAGAAAGCTCTTTTCTTTTAACTGCAGGGTGTGGATGCGGTACTTCGATATTGATATTCTGAGTTATTTCTATTTGATTTTTTTCATTTCTTTCATTTGTTACTTTTGCTCTTTCTACGTCTTTAATTAGCGCTTTATTATTTAAATAAACACTCAATACGGTAGAATTTGGCAATACGTGATTAACAATTACAAAATCATTACCATTTTCACGTTCAATAACTTTGTATCTAGCCTGAGACAAAAAAGGTGTTAACATTTTTGGTTTTGAATCAATCAGTAAACTAATATGCTTCATCTTTTCTGGCATTGATTGATTGTATTTACCTCCAATTATAATATATTTTTCACCGCCCTCTAAGAATTCAGCAGTTGGAAAATCTATTTTAGGTATGTCACGCATAAGAACTCTATTTGTTCTTAAGTCTAAAACAAATTTATCGCGATTCATTTGAGTACCTACAACCAATGGGTACGAAAACTTTTCTATTGATTTCAGATAGTTTATTTCGCTTGTTAAATCTTTTCCTTGGCTGTATATAAATAATTCGTTTTGTCCTAAATCATTTTTCTGTCTATAAGCTCCTACATAATAAACTCCGTCAACAATTATGAAATCAAAAATGTAAGCAGCATTTATTGAGGTAGGTAGTAATGTTTCTTTTGTTTCAATATTGTATAATTCTGCTACACCATTATTGATTAATACTGCATGATTGTTTTTAATAAGATTTATTGAAGAGTATTTAAAGGGTATAATCTCTTTTTCATTCGCGAAGTCATAATATCCATAATTTACACCGTCTTTACTACCAACAATTTTTTGATCATCAATATTAACATAATTACCGCCAAAGAAGTTTTCGTTATGTTTAAACTTAATACCATACTTTTCCTTTCCTTTAGTATCTATAACAAAATATTCATTGTCTGTATAAGCTATACTTTCAAGGCTTTTATTAAATGGATTTATAAATCTATATTTAAAATCAATAACTATATTTCCATCTTTGTCTATAGCACCAATATAGTTTCCAGATTTAACAAAGTACAGTTCTAAATTTTCTGATTTTTTGGAATAATAGTAATTATAGTTTGGAGTTTGAGTTGTGTTATTTACTAAATCCTCTATCACCAATCCTGATAATTCTGTAGGTACAAAACCACCACCATCATTAAAACCTATTTGTTTTGTAGCATATATTAATTTGCCACTTGATGTTAGGTCTATGAAAAAAGTTTTTTTGTTATCAAAGGATTTTAGTTCTATACCATCACTATCTAGAATTAATTTGTTTTGAGCATTTTTTTTATTAGTTGCTAGATAGTAATTGCTTTTTTTTTCTAAATCATATTTCTTTTCGTATTTATCAATTTGTCCGTAAGATGTTATTGATAGTATAAGTAAAAAAAATGTTGATAGTGTTTTTTTCATAATTTATATAATTTTGTATGCATAGTTATTCTATAATCAAATCTTTATAGCTTATGCTTCCATCTTTCATAATTATTTTGTGTTTTGAAATGAGGTAACTATCCCGTCTTTTAAATAAACATATTGATTAGAATAGACATATTGTTTTCGCTCACCATTAATATTTTCGCTTTCATTAATCCTGTCTGGTTTTCCCCAAGAAAGCAATAATTCTTCTTCTGTAAATCCAATCTTTATATTTGACTCGCAAATTAACTCCCAATTATCATCAATTCCTTTATAGTTGTTTTTAGGATTTTCTATAGACAGATACTTCTCCATATAATCATAAGTCGAATTAATAAAATCAATTGAAGAAACATTTGTTCCACATGTGTAAAAATCTATCTGCTTTGTATTACCTTCTTCGTCTTTGACAACAGCTCTTATGGGTTTTTTTTCACTTCCTGCACCAATTTCAACTACTTTAACCTTTTTAAATTTTTTATCCCCCACAGGGAATTTGGCATAAAGCTCTTTATTTAAATATTTAGTTTTAAAATCATCTATTTCTTTTGCGTAAACAACGTCAGGTAAGCCTCTGTTGCGCCACGTATCGCTATTCCAATCTTCTTTACTGTTTTGTGTCTTGAAACTTAATTTATGTTCAATTACAAAAGAACTATCAATTTGCTTGAGAATTACATACGTATCTTCAAAATAACTTTCCTTCCTGTCTTCAATTTTTATGATTTCAAAAACCTTGCCTGCAACATCCTTGTATTTGATCGATTTTTTTTCAAATCTATTTTTCTTAATTTGGGAAATTGTGTAGTAGTTGTCATACGAGTAGTTGCTTTTTATTTTATACTCATCATTAGGAAAGTAAAATTTCATTCCAGGTTTATAATCATGTAAAGGAATAAAATCGCACCCACCAAGCTTTTCTCTTAAAATTATATCTTCTTCTTTTTTTTCTCTTTTAATATTTTTCTGTTCTTTATTTATGTTCACATCATATTGCGAAAATGCATTAAACGAAAGGAAATATAATCCTATTAAAAACAATTTCTTCATAATATATAGTAGTTTTTGGTTTACATCTCTATTTTCCCAATATATCTAACTTGTAAAATAGCCACAATGCTATCTATAGGCATATCTATTGGTTCATAATCTTTATTTCTACTTTCTAATAAAACATAACCTTCTTTAGGATGCTTCTTTAGATACTTAACCATGCGTTGCTCTTTTGTAATAATTAAGTATTTCATACCATAATTAAAAAAAGACCAGTCTTTTATAAACTTATATGCTACACGGTCGCCATTTGAAATTTCAGGATACATAGAGTGGCCAAACGTTGGAAATGCAACATCTGCATCAACATTTACAGGTATTTGCATATAACCATCTGGAGACTGCCCAGATATAACACCATCATCAAGAAAAGCAGCATCGCCGGCACTAACATTTATGTTATAGAACGGTACTGTTTTGAAAAGAGTGGTTTGTGGTTCATTGTTATCACTTTCGAAATTATTTTCGTTTGATTGTTCGTTTATTTGCTTTGTAAAAGCATCAAGTTCTAGCTTGCTTAATGATTTTCTTTTTAAAGCCATCCTCAGTTGATCTCCATTCATAGAAATGATTTTTCCTAAATCCTCAAATGTCAACTTCTTATCTTTTTTATATTTCTCTATTGTAGAGTATGATTCATCAAATTTATTCATCTTTCTTATTATTTAGAATAAATACAAATTATAGCAAAAACGAAATTATTTTCGTTTAAACTTTGTCAAACGAAAATTTGTTCGCATATTTGTATCAACAACGTAAAACATTTGTAAAGTATTATAACAAATATACTGCTTTTTTATTTCACGCTCATTGACATAATGGTAAAAATAGAAGTCTGGTAAAGCCGAGGGTAGCTATACCTCCTGAGGGTCGGTTGAAAGGATTAAAAATAGTAGCCTTTGCAAAGAAATGATAAACGGTCCAATACCGACAAAGGCACAAAAAGCTAAAAAATTATTAAAAAGTGAATTAAAATGATTAACAAAAAAAAGAGGGTAGTAACCATCAAAGGGTTATGCGAAATTATGGGATGCTCAAGACAAACTTACTATATAAAGTATAAGCATCAATTAGATCCAATTCCTAATAAGTTAGGGCGCATTTTTTATTTAGAAAGTCAGGTTCTTGAACTTAACAAAAGAGAGCAAGAAGCACGAAACGAAGTTCACGTCATATGCTAATTGATTATATCGATATAATTCTAATTGTATGCTCTTTAGGAGTAATGCTTATAGGGTTAATCAATTTATTCAAATGGGTAATAAAGAAGGTTAATTGGTTAAACAGAAAATTTAATCAATAAAAAACCAGCATTGCAGTGCTGGTTTAAAAAAAGAGCTGAGCGGCTCAAATGTATAACACAATAAAAAAATTATGTCACACAGATTTTCTAAAACAAAGGTAACAAACTATTCTTCAAAATTATTATTAGTAAAGATTATTCTTAAGGATATAGATAAACGAATCGCAAAAGGAGAGTCGATTATAAGTCAATTACTAATAGCAAAAACTCTTGAGTTACCAGCCTTTAACCAAATGGTCGAAAAAGTTTTAGAAACTCAAAAAAACTAATGCTTATGAAAACATTTATGATTATTGGCAAGACACAAGGTGTCTATGTTGAGTACACAAAGCAAGCGGTTACAGCAACTGCAGCTAAAGCTTTAGGTAAAACATTGGGATTAACTAAAATCATGGTAAAGGAGGTGAGTAATGATTAAGAATTTTATTAACTATCTGAAAGAGATTGATGTTTTTGAAGATAGAATAGAAGGTTTCGATACTTGGGATACCGAGATATTTTTCAACGATTTATGCTTTCAAATCGATTTCAATTTTAAGATGAATAAAGTTGTTGTATTGGTTTGGCAAAATATAAATGATGATGAAGTTCAAATCGACTTACCTGATGATGATTTGGAAAAGTTAGTCGGGTACTTAGAAACCTTAGAGCCTGATAATGAATGTGAAGTAATACCTAGTTATTACGATTATTACGGAGTTAAACCTGAATATTTTATTTAATTATGAGCAATCAAGTTACCACACAACAACAAAACAAACCTATCACAGTGAAAGGCTTGTTTAACGCTGAAACTACTAAAAAAAGATTTGAAGAACTATTAGGAAAAAAAGCACAAGGCTTTATTTCTAGTGTTATCCAAATAACAAGTAATAACAAACTACTTGCAGCAGCTAACCCAACGTCAATACTGAACTCAGCTGTAATGGCTGCAACATTGGACTTGCCTATTAATCAGAACTTAGGCTTCGCGTGGATTGTACCCTATAAAGGTGAGGCGCAATTTCAAATGGGCTGGAAAGGCTACGTGCAACTAGCTATAAGAACAGGACAGTATAAATCAATAAATGTAATTGAGGTTTATGAAAATCAATATAGAAAATGGAATGCTTTAACCGAAGAATTAGATGCTGATTTCGATATTGATGGAGTAGGAGAGGTAATAGGTTATGTAGCTTATTTTAAGCTAACAACCGGTTTTGAAAAAACGCTGTATTGGAGCAAAGACAAAATTAAAAGACACGCTTCTAAGTATTCACAAACCTACGGTAAGAAAAACAAGCAAGGAAACTTAGTGCACTCACCTTGGAATGATGCTGATCAGTTTGATGAAATGGCCAAGAAAACATTAGTTAAACAACTTATTTCAAAATGGGGTATCATGAGTATTGAATTAAACAAAGCGGTTGAATCTGACCAAGCTGTTATTGAAGATGATGGCAACTTCAAGTATGTTGATAATGAATCAACCATTGATGTTCAGGTAAATGAAGAAGTAACAAGAGCTTTAGAGTTTATGCAAAACGTAAATACGTTGGATGATTTAAAAAGTTTTAAAGAAAGTATTTCAGAAGATTTATTGATTCAAATAGAATCTGATATCAACGAAAAAGAAAATCAACTTTTGTTTAACGAAGCTATCCAGGAGTAATGAATGTATTTGATAACTATTTATTTAGATGTTCAAGTTTGGGTAAGATTATGGTGGGGATAAACCCACCGCTTACTTCAAATCAAGAGGCAGAACTTGCAAGGCTTTCTGAAAAACATAAGTCAGCTAAATTAACCGATAAGCAAATAATCACCTTAGGGGATTTACTGAATAAAAAAAGTAATCCAAGGGATTTGACTATCGGAGTTAAAAACTACTTAGCTGAGCTCCATGTAGAAACTTTGTTTTCACGATCAAAATATATAACAAACAAGTATTGTGAAAAAGGTATAAATGTCGAAGAACAGTCATTGACTTTATATACGGTTACTCAACATAAATTTTTGCAAAAAAATAAAGAAAGATTTAATAATGAGTACATAACAGGTGAGCCGGATAACAAGCAAGGAATTATTCGAGACATTAAATCAAGTTGGGATTTTTCAACCTTTCCATTTCACGACATTGACCTAAAAAACAAAGCTTACTATTGGCAGATGCAGGGCTACATGTGGCTAACGGGCCTAAAAAAAGCAGAAATAGCCTATTGTTTGGTTGATACGCCTTTTAAAAATATTGATGATGAAATTAGAAGGCTTGACTGGAAATTCGAGCTTTTTGATTCAGACGGAAATATTAATGAGGACCGCATAGATTTGGTTGTTGAAACGATTTCAAATTTAATTTACACGCGAAAAGGACTTGAAGAGTATTGCAATCAATCTCCTAATATTCGCATAGAATGGTTTATGAATTTTAAAGAAGTTAATCCTAAGTACAGAGTTAAGATTTTTGAAATTGATTACAACCAAGAGGATATCGAATTAATGAAACTTCAAATTGTAAAATGTAGAGCGTATTTAAACGAATTGCAGAGCTCTATAAATTAAAAAAGAATGAAAAAAATAGATTTTAGTCAGTTAAAACATAACGAAAATACCATAGAAAACCAGAAGCATTTTGATGATAATCAGCCTAAGTTTTCAAACCAATGCAAAATAGTTTATGAAGCCCTTTTACGAGGTGAAAAATTAACAACTGCATACGCTTTAATTCATTACGGAATAGGGGACTTAAGACGCCGTGTCAAAGACTTAAAAGACAACTTTAATGTTCCGGTTGAAAGCAGAAAATTACAAGGAAATTTCAAAGAATATTACTTACCAAAAAACACAAAATAAGATGAACGAAATACGATTTATTCAAGTAACACCAGAACAACTAAAAGAAGTTGTTAGCGAAGCAGTTAAAGTGCAGTTAGAAGATTTTAAAAAATCATTTGAAAAAGCAAAAGATGAAAATTTACTCAATAGTGATGAAGCTGCTGATTTCTTTAAAATAAGTAAAGTTACTCTATGGCGTTGGCGTAAAGATGGTACTGTACCATTTTTAAGAAAAGGAAGTAAAGTTTACTTTAAGCGTTCTGATATTGAGAGCGCAATGGTTGCAATGCAGGAATAATTAATTTTTTAAAAATATCAAAATGGCAGAAAGTAAAAAGTCTTTTGTTCTTTACTCAGATCTTATAACAGTAGTTGAAAAACTGATAATTAAAGATAGAGAAAATAAGACAAACTACTCTGGAGAATTATTTTATCACATTCTACAATACATTAATGACAAGAACCCAATTCCAATTGATTTTATAGTTGAAATGGCGTTTGAGCCAATAAAGATTCAGCTTAAAAGAGACTTGCTAAAATACAGTGAAGTAAGGGAAAAAAGAAAGTTGGCAGGTAAGAAAGGGGGGATGAAAAGTGGTGAAGCAAGAGCAGGTTATGATTCAAAAAAAGAAGCAAATGAAGCAAATGCTTCGTTTGTTCAGCAAACTAAAGCAAACGAAGCTGTTAATGATAATGTTAGTGTTAATGATAATGTTAGTGTTAATGATAATGTTAATGATATATATTCTACTGACGTAGAATATAATGCCGACGACGTTTTTTCAAAAAAAATAAATTCTGAAAATTCTCTTAAAAAATCAGAAATCAAAAAAGAAAGAAAAGTTGCGCCAAAAGAAAGAAACGAAGATTTTGCAAATGCTTTAAAAACACAAAACCCAAGTTGGAAGGAAAGTGTTTGCATGATTTATAAAATTGGCGCTTCCGAAGTTGATCAACTGCTCGATGATTTTGTTTTATTTCTCGTCGCCCAGCAGAAAGTGCATTCTTCCAAAAAAGATTTTGTTGAGCATTTTAACAACTGGTCCAGAATACGGATTCAAACAAAAGTCAAACAACCGAGCCGCGAACCAACGGCTTTTGCAATAAACCGATAAAACTATGGCGCAAAGCATAAAAAACATTTTGCAAAAACCAGTTTCTAAAAAAGAATACGAGTTTTTAAAACGATTTAAAAATTTAACCGAAGAAGAAGAGTCTAAAATAAGGCGTTTTGAGCAAGAAAATAAACCGAAGCAAGTACTTGTTCCAAAAAATAATAAAAAGCGAACTCAGGGCGAATTTCTTACCAAAGAAACGCTGTGGAAAGTATTTCTAAAAGAGTTTTATATTCAAAACAATCGAAATTTCATAAAAACGCACGATTCGGTGGTGAATGTTTCAAGTGTGATGAAGTATTTTTTGAAAGATGAAACGTTTTTTGATTCGGTGAACTTGATAGCCAGTTTTGACGGCAAAAAACTTACTCCGAGTTTTGATAAAGGCTTGCTAATTATTGGCAATTACGGAAACGGAAAATCCTCGATGATGAAGGCTTTTGCTGATGGAATTAACAAAGTTTACACTGAAGCATACAACGAAGGCTGGCAGACTCTTCCAGAATGGCAAAGCATTAGGTTTGGTTTTCATCGAGTTGTTGATGTAGTTACTGAATTTGAGGGAGTTGATAACCCAGAAGCAAAGAATTTATTCTTCAAAAGATACTCTAGATTTAGACACCTGTACGATGACATAAAGAAGGAAAAAATGGCTTCAAATTTTGGTAAAACGAACTTGATGAAAGAGATAATCGAAAAGCGATATGACAACAAATCAAAGACTTTTTTAATCTGTAATTACGATGATAATTTTCCAAATAGTGTCGAAAATGCCTTACTAGAATTCGGTACAATTTACGGTGGCCATATCTTTGATAGGCTGTTTGAAATGTTTAATATCCTTGAGTTTAAAGGTAAATCGTTTAGGTAATGATAGATTTAGAAATAAAAAAACTTGAAAAGAAAGTAATTCATTCGTTTTTAAATCTTGAAGAAAACACAGTTCCTGCTTTAGCTAAAAAATACAAATTACCAGAATCAAGAGTTCATAAAATATTAGACAAGTACTTGAATTCAATAAAAGCTAAGAACTAACAATTAAAAAAAGTAAAATGAGAACTGAAGTTATTGATGCGCTTGTAGGATTGAAATCCCAATTGAAAGACATCTACGATAAAATTTCTGCCTCAAGTAAAAGCATAGAAGAGGCTCAAATTAATTTAAAACCTCTTTGTGGTCTTGAAATAGAAATTGAGAAAGTGATAAAAAAAATAAATAGTAAGTAGCCTACAAAGGGCAAATAAAATGTTTGTTAAAAACAGTATTCATTGGCATTGACCCGGATGTAACCAAATCTGGAGTAGCCTTAAAAAATGGTAAAGAGTTCGAACTATTTAATTTAACCTTCTTTGAGCTGTTCGAGTTCTTAGAACTTCAAAAACAAGAAGCTGAGATTATCAACAAAAAACTAATAGTTGTAATCGAATGTGGCTTCTTAAATAAATCCAACTGGCATAAAAAAGCAAATGCCTCTGCATCTATGAACTCCAAAATAGGTGAGAGAACAGGCGCCAATTTTGAAACTGCCAAGAAAATCTGTGAAATGTGTGAGTACCTGCAAATAGACTTTAGGCAAATAAGGCCAACAAAGTCTAAGGTAAATGCTGCCTTTTTTTCGCAAATAACCGGATATAAAAAACGAAGTAATCAAGAACAACGAGACGCTTATATGCTGATCCACGGATTGTAAAATAGTGGATCAGCTTTTAAAAAACATTCTTATGAAAGGAACAGAAAATTTTAAAAGCATTATCGCAAATCACTTACAAAGTGTAGCCGATAGAGATCCATTATTTGCAAAAAGTTACAGTAAAGAAAGTAAAAACATTGATGAGTGTATTAATTACATTTTATCAGAAGTTCAAAAATCAAAATGTAATGGCTTTGCTGACGATGAAATATTCAACATGGCAATTCATTACTACGATGAAGATGATATTAAAAATATTAAGGCAACAACCGTAAGAGTCGTAGTCAATCATTCATCTGAAACAAATCAAAGCAATTCTGTTGTTGAAAAACAAAAGGAAGTTCCGGTTCGAAAATTGAAACAACAAGTAAAAATTCAACCGGAAGTAAATATTGGAAAACAAGTTTCACTTTTTGACTTTCCAGGCGTATGAAACCAAGAACAAAACTACAGCATAAACTTGTAGAGTATTCGAATTGGCTTACTCCAGGAGTAGAAAAAAAGATTTTGCAATATGCTTATTCTAATTGCAATTCTAAATATGGGTTTAGCACCGGTAAAACGTATTGGTGTGGCCTTTGTGGAGATACACATTCAGCAAAAGAAATTGTAAGTAACGAGGTTACTTGTATTTCATGTGACAGTGAGCTGCATATTATAGAAACTAAAAAGAGAAAGTTTTATGAGAGTTATTACATCGCATTTGCAGAAGATATGTTCGAATATCAAGTAATTAGGTATTTTTATGTTACAACCAATTATCGAAAAGGAGAGTCGTGGAAAACTAATGTTTTAGAATGTATTCAGCAATTTCACACGAATCATGATTTTTATTTAATTGGTCGATTAACACAAGGGCATGGCGATCCATTGTACGGACAAATGGAGTTTCGAAATCCGAGTTATTACAGCCAATTTGCATACAATCCTTGGCCATCAGCTTATCATCCAGACTCTACATTTTTACCAGAATATCAAAAAAAAGGATGCGTGGGTGATTTTGGAAACGTTCGTTTTTATGATTTAAAAAAACATCTAAACTGGGACTGTCCAAAAACCGAAACTTTATTAAAAGCAAAAGCAACAGAATTGCTTAAGGTTGCACTAAGGGATAGTAACAAAATTGCTAGATATTGGGACACGGTTAAAATATGCCTTAGAAATAATTACCAGCCCCATGACGGTGGTATGTACATAGATTATGTTGAACTTCTTGAACGTTTTGGAAAAGATTTAAGGAATTCTAAATATGTATGTCCTGCTAATTTAAAAGAAGAACACGATCGCTATGTAAAAAAGGCAAAGCTTCATCAAAAGAAAATCGACCTTAAAAATCAGATAAGACAAAAAGCAATAGATGACGAAGCATACCAAAAAGCTAAATCAATCTACTTTGATCTAATCTTCAGAAGTAATAATTTAGTAATTGAGCCTTTAAAATCTATTGATGATTTTATTAAAGAATCAGAAGTGCACAAGCATTGCGTGTATTCAAACAAATACTACAACAAACAAAATTCATTGATATTATCTGCCAAGGTAAACAATCAAAGAGTTGAAACTATTGAAATAGATATTGAACAGCTTGAAGTAATTCAATCTAGAGGTTTACAAAATCAAGCCTCAAAGTTCAACAAACAAATTTTAGAGCTATTAAACAACAATCTTCATCAAATAGCTCAAGTAAAAAACAACCTATCACAAACAGCATAATTTATACACTAATATTTTTATACTTATAGTTGTATTAAAAAAGCCAATTTTTTAAAATTGGCTTTTTTTGTTTATAAAATAACTTCACTAGACTTCTGGTTTTAAAAAACAACTAATATTTCATTTTCAATGTTCAGAAATGTTAAATAGTTTAACTAACTTTCACAAGATTTCATTTACTCAAATAAAAGGCCTATTTACTATAAATAGTATTCATAAGGCTTCTTAAAATGTAATTTTAAATATTTTACATTTCAATGTCTTAAAATGGCTTTTTAAAGAGTTAAATTTGATAAAAATCAATTACATCAGATTTCAAGGCATAACGGTTTCTGATATTAATAAAAGATAAGGACTGTTAACATTTACAAAAATGAATTAAAGCTTTAGCAATGATTAAAATTTAATGTTCTATATAAGCAGCAAAAAAAATAGATTATTAAATATCAATGTTTGCTTTTTTTAAAATGGAATTTAAAAACAGCTATTAAACCAATAAGTTTTAATATAACTAACAAATTAAAATTTGTTTCAGTTATGATATAAATAAAAATTAATATGACAAGTCAAGCGCAGAGAGCAGAATTGCAAAATAAGATATGGAAAATAGCCAACGATGTTCGTGGCTCGGTAGATGGGTGGGATTTTAAACACTTTGTTTTAGGAACCCTTTTTTACCGTTTTATTAGTGAAAATTTCACCGATTACATAGAAGCCGGTGACAAATCTGTTAACTATGCAAAATTCAAGGATACTGACATTCCTGAAGAAGTAAAAATTGATGCCATTAAAACTAAAGGATATTTTATTTATCCTTCTCAGTTATTTATAAACGTACAAGCAAACGCTAATAACAACGAAAACTTAAATACCGACTTAAAACAAATTTTTACCGATATTCAAAATTCTGCAAATGGTTATCCTTCAGAGCAAGATATCAAAGGTTTGTTTGATGATTTTGATACTACAAGTTCGCGTTTAGGAAATAGCGTACCCGAAAAAAACCAACGTTTGGCGGCAGTGTTAAACGGTATTGCTGAGTTAAATTTTGGCTCTTTTGAGAAAACAAAGATTGACCTGTTTGGTGATGCATATGAGTTTTTGATTAATAACTATGCAGCCAATGCGGGTAAATCAGGAGGTGAGTTTTTTACGCCACAAGAAGTATCGAATCTTTTAGCGCAAATTGCTTTGCATAAGCAAACCAAAGTAAACAAAATTTACGATCCTGCAGCTGGGTCTGGCTCGCTATTATTGCAAGCGAAAAAACACTTCGATGATCATATTATTGAAGAAGGTTTCTATGGTCAAGAAATTAATCATACTACCTACAACTTAGCCCGTATGAATATGTTTTTACACAATGTAAACTACGATAAATTTCATATTGCTTTAGGTAATACGTTAACGAATCCTCATTTTTTAGACGACAAGCCGTTTGATGCCATTGTATCTAATCCGCCTTACTCTGTAAGTTGGATTGGTAATGACGACCCAACCTTGATTAACGACGAACGTTTTGCTCCAGCAGGTGTGTTAGCGCCCAAATCTAAAGCAGATTTTGCTTTTGTAATGCACGCGTTAAGCTATTTATCGGGTACAGGTCGTGCAGCTATTGTTTGTTTTCCGGGTATTTTCTATCGTGGGGGTGCAGAACAAAAAATCCGTAAATATTTAGTAGATAATAATTTTGTTGAAACGGTAATTTCCTTAGCTCCTAATTTATTTTACGGAACAAGCATTGCGGTAAATATCTTAGTATTATCGAAACATAAAACCGATACCAAAACACAGTTTATTGATGCTAGTGGTGAAGCGTTCTTTAAAAAGGTAACAAATAACAATATGTTAGAAGAAAATCATATTGATAAGATTATGACTATTTTCGATACCAAAGAGAACATAGAACATGTAGCCATTTTAATAGATAATAAACAAATTGCTGAGAATGATTACAACCTATCGGTAAGCTCGTATGTAGAAGCGAAAGATACACGCGAGGTAATTAATATTGAAACGCTGAATAAAGATATCGATCAAACAGTAAAAAACATCAACGAGCTTCGTGCTTCTATTGCTAACATCATTAAAGAGATCGAAGCATGAGTACATTGAAAGAATTATTGAAAGATGTTCCGGTGGAATGGAAAAAATTATGGGAAGTAACAATATGGGATAAAAAATTCAATTCTGTTGAAAAATATAAACAACCAAAAACTATTAAATATAATTACTTATTGGCAAGCGAGATTCAGCTTCTTAAATCAGGTAAAGGAAATATTCGATTGCTATCAACTAATTTAACTAATTGGTGGACTAGTGAAGAAATTGCAGGCGAAATTGTCTCCGAAGGTGAAATTATTGCTATACCATGGGGTGGCAATCCGATTGTTCAATATTATAAAGGAAAGTTTATAACAGGTGATAATAGAATTGCTGTTGTTAATGATCAAAACTATTTATCAACTAAATTTTTATATTATTATTTAAATGAAAATATTTCTTTAATTAGTTCATTTTATAGAGGAAGTGGTATTAAACATCCAAGTATGTATAATGTTTTAGATTTAGATGTGCCAATACCATCATTAAAAATTCAACAAGAAATTGTAAGGTTTTTAGATGGTTTAAGTGAACAAAATAAAGCCTTAACCACTGCTTTAGCCCAAGAAATAGACCAACGTAAAAAACAATACGAGTATTATCGTGAAGAATTGTTCCGCTTTGAGGGTAAGGATGTGGAGTGGAAAACTTTGGGAGATACAAAATATTTTAAAGTTTCATCAGGTGGTACGCCAAGTAAAGCGAAAAATGATTATTGGGAGAATGGTACAATTCCTTGGTTAAGATCAGAGTCTTGTAATAATAGTTCGATTAATAAATCTAATGATTTTATAACTGAAATAGGCTTAAAGAACTCCAGTGCTAAAATATTGGAGCCTTTTTCAACCTTAATAGCATTGGTAGGAGCAACAATTTTCAAAACTGGTTATTTACAGTTTGAGGCATCTACAAATCAAAATATAGCAAGTATTAAATCATTAAATTCTGAATTTGTTAAAGATAAATATTTGTTTATTTATATAACAAGCTTGTACCAAGAACTAAAACTTAAAATGAAAGATTATGGAATGTTAAATTTAACTACACTAAGAAGTTTTAGAATCCCTGTTCCATCCATCCAAGAACAAGAACGCATTGTACATTTATTAGATCAATTCGATGAAGCCACTAAAAACATTGTGGCTGCATTAGAAAAAGAAATAGAACTGCGAAACAAACAGTACGAGTATTATAGAAATTTATTGTTATGTTTTCCAAAAGAAAATAAATAGCTTTTAAAAACCTTTAACCAAAATGCCAAATTACAACACCATAGCCGAAAGCAACAATTTTATAGTATTAGATAAATACGACAAGCATACCTCTGTTAATGAAACCCCAACAGGTTACCAAACAGAGGCCGCTTTAGAACGTGAGTTTATTCAAGATTTAGTAAAGCTGGGGTACGAAAATGCTGCTCATATTACCTCATTAGAACAAATGTTAAACAATGCGCGTACGCAACTACAAGCATTGAATAATATGAGTTTTACAGATAAGGAGTGGGTGCGTTTCTGTGAAGAATACCTAAATAAACCAAGTGATGATTTGGTAGCCAAAACCGAGAAAATTCAAAACAATCATATCTATGATTTTGTGTTTGATGATGGGCATATTCAAAACATTTATTTGGTAGATAAAAAAGAGATCACGCGCAACAAAGTTCAGGTTATTTCTCAGTTCGAGCAAAAAGGAACCCACGCCAACCGTTATGATGTAACCATTTTGGTTAATGGTTTGCCGCTTGTTCAAGTTGAACTAAAAAAACGTGGCGTTGCCATTCGCGAAGCCTTTAATCAAGTACATCGCTACAGCAAAGAAAGCTTAAATGCCGAAAGTTCGTTGTTTAAGTACCTGCAATTGTTTGTTATTTCTAACGGAACAGATACGCGTTACTTTGCCAATACGGTAGAAAGAAATAAAAACAGTTTCGATTTTACGATGAACTGGGCTAAGGCAGATAATAATCTGATTAAAGATTTAAAGGATTTTACAGCTACTTTTTTTCAAAAAAACACCTTGCTAAATGTAATTCTTACCTATTCAGTTTTTGATGTAAGTAATACCCTTTTAGTAATGCGCCCATATCAGATTGCAGCAACCGAACGTATCCTATGGAAAATTAAAAGTTCGTACAATGCAAAGCAATGGGCTTCTACAGAAGGAGGCGGTTTTATATGGCATACTACCGGTTCGGGCAAAACATTAACCAGTTTTAAAGCGGCTCGTTTAGCAACGCAATTAGAATTTATTGATAAAGTGTTTTTTGTGGTCGATCGTAAAGATTTAGACTATCAAACCATGAAAGAATACCAGCGTTTTTCACCAGATAGCGTAAATGGTTCAGACAGTACATTAGGTTTAAAACGCAACATTGATAAAAACGATAATAAAATCATCGTGACAACCATTCAAAAATTAAATAATTTAATGAAGGGGGATAACGATTTAGCCATTTATAACAAACAAGTGGTGTTTATTTTCGACGAATGTCACCGTTCACAATTTGGTGAAGCGCAAAAGAATTTAAAAAAGAAGTTTAAAAAGTTCTACCAATTTGGCTTTACAGGAACTCCAATTTTTGTTCAGAATGCTTTAGGATCAGAAACCACTGCAAGCGTATTTGGTAGAGAATTACATTCGTATGTAATAACAGATGCAATTCGCGACGAAAAAGTATTAAAATTTAAGGTAGATTATAACGATGTTCGTCCACAATTCAAAAGCTTTGAACAAGAACAAGACGAGAAAAAACTAAGTGCTGCCGAAAATAAAAAAGCATTTTTGCATCCTGCACGTATTAAAGAAATTTCGCAATACATCTTGCAAAATTTTAAGATTAAAACGCATCGCAACCAAATTGGAAACAAAGGATTCAATGCCATGTTTGCAGTAAGCAGTGTAGATGCCGCTAAATTGTATTACGAGGCTTTAAATAATTTGCAAAAAGACAGCGAAAAACCTTTACGCATTGCAACCATATTTTCTTTTGCTGCCAATGAAGAGCAAAACGCAATTGGTGATATCCCTGACGAAACGTTTGAACCTACTGCAATGGATGCTACTGCAAAAGAATTTCTAACAAAAGCGATTGGCGATTATAACGCGATGTTTAAAACCAATTATGGAGTAGAAAGCAATGAGTTTCAAAATTATTATCGCGATCTAGCGAATCGAGTTAAGAAAAAAGAAATTGATTTATTGATTGTGGTTGGAATGTTTTTAACCGGATTCGATGCTCCTACATTAAATACCTTATTTGTAGATAAAAATTTGCGTTATCATGGTTTAATGCAGGCTTTTTCTCGTACCAATCGTATTTATGATTCAACAAAAACTTTTGGAAACATTATTACATTTAGAGATTTAGAGCAAGCAACGATTGATGCTATAACTTTATTTGGAGATAAGAATACCAAAAATGTTGTTTTAGAAAAAAGCTATAAAGAATACTTAGAAGGATTTACAGATATACTTACAGGGCAAGCACGTAGAGGGTATAACGATATTGTAGAAGACTTAAATACAAAATTTCCTAATCCAGATGAAATTGTAACGGAAAAGGATAAAAAAGAGTTTTCGAAGTTATTTGGTGAATATTTAAGAGTAGAAAATATTTTACAGAATTACGATGAATTCACAAATTTAAAAGCATTTCAGCTAATTGACAGAAACAATCCAGAAGAAGTTGACTCGTTTAAAGAACAATATTTTGTAACAGATGAAGATATTGCAGTAATGCAAAACATGGAGGTTATCCCTGATAGGTTACAACAAGATTATCGCTCAACGTATAACGACATTCGCGATTGGATTAGAAGAGAGAAAAACGGGAAAGAAGCAGAGGAATCAGAAATCGATTGGAATGACGTTGTTTTTGAAGTTGACTTATTAAAATCGCAAGAAATTAATTTAGATTATATACTTGAACTAATTTTTGAGCAAAATAAGAAAACTAAAAGTAAAACAGAACTTGTAGATGAAGTGCGTCGCTTAATTCGAGCAAGTATTGGAAATAGAGCCAAAGAAAGTTTGGTGGTAGATTACATCAATGAAACCAATTTGGATGACATATCTGATAAACCTGCTATTTTAGATTCGTTTTATGAGTATGCGCAAGAAAAGCAGAAGAAAGAGGTTACTGAACTAATTTCAGAAGAAACCTTAAACGAAGAAGCGGCAAAGCGTTATATTGCTAATTCATTAAAGCGAGAATATGCTACGGATAATGGTACCGAATTGAATTCAATTTTACCAAAAATGAGCCCTCTAAACCCACAATACTTAACCAAAAAACAAAGTGTTTTTCAAAAGATAAGCGCTTTAGTAGAAAAGTTTAAAGGTATAGGTGGAAATATAGAATAAAATGATTCTAAAAAGTTTAAATTAAATCAAAAAACATAATATTATAAATGTTTTAAAAGTAAAAGCAGATCATGTAAATCAAATAGCCTTAGCAAGTAATATGACATATAAAATGCTTAAAGGGACTGATGCTTTGAATGGACATTCTATATAAATAAAATAAAATCCTGCTCTATTAAAGCAGGATTTTTAATTTATAGTTTTTAAAAGTTAAATAAGATAAGAAAGCAGCTAATTGCTGTATGCAAAAAGCTGCTTAAAATTTTATTTTGTGTTGTGAAAAAATACCGGGGTTATTTTTAGAAAGAATCCCTGAAACTTTTGTGTAACTTGTGATGTAGTGTTTTTTTTTTTTTTTTTGAGGGTATTTTCCTTTTTTTTTATATTATTTGAATAAAAGATGTATATTTGCGAGGGAAATTTCCCTTTAATTTTGATTACATGAACATTGAGAGTTTATTAAATTCCATATTTTCAGACACAGATTACAATGTCAAAGATATTTTTGAGCAAAAGTTAAGCGAATATAATTTAAGCAGAACTAAAGCTTTAAAACTGTTGAATATTGATAAAGATGTATTTGATGAAATTGTAAATGGAACAGCAAAACAACCAAATTTAATACATATTGTAAAGATTGCTGAGTTTTTAGGAATAGAGGTTAATAACTTTATAAATATTGTATTAAAAAATCAAAGTGCTGAGAATATTTTAGCAATAGATAATGCAAGAAAAGCTACGTTTCTTGTTAAAAATTTTGATATAAAAGCCTTAACAAAACTTGGCTTTTTTGATTCAAGTTTTACGACTGAAGAGCTTGTAAATAAAGTTTTAGATTATTTTGGATATACTTCAATTAATGATTTTGAAGAACAACTTGAAGAACCTCTATATAGTCGAGTTAAAAAGAATCATTCGGATAAGATGAAAGATTTTTGGATTAAATCAGCTTATCAAACATTTAAGGTTATAAATAATCCTAATGATTATAATAGAGAAAGATTAAAAGATTTAATTGTCAAAATTAAGCCGTATAGTCAAGATGTTAGTAATGGTTTGCTGACAGTTTGTAGAGCATTGTACAATATTGGAGTTACTGTTATCTTTCAAAATTATCTTACAACTACTCAAGTGCGTGGTGCAACCTTTATAACAAATGATAAACCTTGCATTGTTATTACTGATTTCAATAAAGTTTATCCAACACTTTGGTTTACATTATTACATGAACTTAATCACGTGTTGTTTGATTATGATACAATTGAAAAAAGTAGTTACCACTTGTCAGATGATAATGATTTATTTTTGATTGAAGATCAGGCTAACTCTTTTGCCAGGGATTTCTTTCTATCTGAGGAGAAGTTTAATTACATCAAAGGTTACATTAATAATCCATACTTGGTGTCTAAATTTGCGAATGAGATTGAAGTTCATCCTTCAATAGTATATTCTTTTTTTACTTGGTATCAGAAAGAATTGTACGGTAAAAACTATCATGCTGCATTCAGAGAATTTTATCCTGATTATAGCAATGCAATTTCTAAGTTGAATCCAATAACCTGGAATGAATCAAGTATTAAGGAAGCAAGTGAAAAAATTAAATCAGTTTTAGAATTAAATTAAAATAAGATATCATGTCTAAAAAAGAAATAAAAAAACAAGAAGGTATTTCTCAAGCCGATTTAGAAAGATTAGAACTTTTACAAAGAGCTAATGAAAAAGTAGGGAAGCAATTGACTATAAATTCGGAAACAGGTAATTTAGAGGAATTTGACGAATTAAGAGAATTGGTTGGAAAAGAATTCGAAAATCCAGAAGAAAAATATAATTTATATTATGTTGGAATAAGAAGGTTACTTATGGATTATTTACCTAAAGGAAAAGATAACGAGCAATTGAGAAACATTATTTATGATGAAAAAAATGTGTTTTTAAATTTAGGCAAAAAGAAATCAGATAATAATGGAATACGTAAATCTGATGGAAGAATGACTTATCAGCCAATAATGAATGAAATATTAGATATTATAATTAAATGGGTTGGAGAGTCTCAAAACCCTTTTGATTTATATAGAGATTTCTATGAGTTAAATGAAAAAAATGGATACGGTCATGAGAATTATGATGATAGTACTCAAAGTGTAGCAAAAGCAATGCTAGCTTTAAGCAATAATAGAATTTAATAGGATGTTTTAAAAAATTACACTTAACAGGTCGCATATTGGAGATATTGGCGGAATAAAAAGTCTAAATTTTCAATTTTGCACTAAGCTAAGCAACAGCTTTTTATTATTATCTAAATATATGAAAAAGGAAATATAAAAGGCTGTTGCAACAAAAAAAGGAGAAACTTCCAATTTATCCCCTTAACCCGCCATTTCGTATAATCGATGTTACTCGAAGTATTTTTGTATGTTCATAACAAGGTTTTTTAAATCAGTCCTAACCTTATTATAATTTTTTTCCTCTAAAAAAAGTAGAACTTTATAATTTAACTCAATTCTTTCTCTCACTTCTTTCTTTATTTTATTATCTTCTCCTTTTTCCTGAAGATTTTTATATTCATTTTGTATTTTGTCTTTGTCAACATTAATTACACTGCATCTATGGGATTCATCATTTCGTATTTCTCTTAGCATTGTAAGATGTTTATCATAAAAGATACCTTTATCAAAAAAGAAGTCTTTTTCGTAAAGAAATACAAGAACGTTGATGTTAAGTCTATTGATTTGTGAAAAGCTGCTTTTAGCCTTTTCTAAATTATTTTTATATCGTTTGCTAAAATTTGGATTTTTAGTTAGCAATTCAATTAATAAATCATCAAAGTTTTTAAATTTTTTCCAGTAAAGATAATTTATCATGTTTTCAATTTGGTGAAATGCACATGTACAAAATGAAATAAAGTTGTCATCATTATTTCGATTTCCTTCGAAATAAATCATCTCCATTTTTCGATTATCTACTTGAAGGCGCGTTTTAAGTGTCTTTTCTTTTAGGAACTCGTAATTAATAAGGTTATCCAAAAAAAGATATTTTTTACGCAAGTTTTTCGCCATTAAATTATCTTTTCCTTTTATTAGTGTAATGTATGCTAACTGACCACGTAAAACATTTTTAAAATTATAACTTTGACGATTTAAAGGTTGATGTTGTTTAAATACTGAAATTGCAAAATCTAAGCCCCCTTTTTCCCAATTATTTAGCATCGCTCTAGTTTTTTGCAAATAATCTCTTGATACATTAACTTTTCGGTTTACAATTAGACCTGTTACTTCTTGGGATTGAGCTTGATTTCGTATTCTAGTTTTTTCATCATTAAGTTTGAAATTTTCTGAGTTAATAATTTTAGATAATTCTGTAATAAAATCTTCATCCAAAACTGCTCGATTACAAGAAAAGCTAAGATCATCAGCATATCTTGAATATTTTACACCGTTTTGGATACAAAATTTCGAGATTTTTCTGTCTAGGTTTTGAGTTACTATATTTGAAACAATAGGACTAGTTGGTGCTCCTTGTGGTAAACTGTCATTATGTGTTAAAAGATTAGCCATTAAAAAAGCCACCTTTTCACGATGTTCACAAAGACTGAACGGTGAAAGTTCTAAAACTGTTTTCACTCTTCTAAAATTAATTGAAGGAAAAAAATTCTCTATGTCCAAGTTAAGTACAAACTTTTTAGAAACATGTGGTAGAGCATTTCTTTTTATATCTCTCCCTATTATGAAACCATTTGAACAGTAATGTGCAGATTCTTCAAATATTATTTGTAGAACAATATTAATTAAATTCTGTATTCGCATTAAAACCTTGTCAGGAGTTTTAATTTCTCGTAAACCACCATTTTTTTTTGAAATATGAAATTTCAAATAACGAATTTCTTTAGTTTTTGAGATAAAGTATAAGTGTGAAAAAGTTATTGGATATAATTCTTGAGTACTATTAAAAACCTCTTGCTCAACAAAATTTAAAAGTGATGCAAATTCTCGAACATTTTTTAATGCACTAAATTTAATTTTTACAGTTTTTTTGAACTCACTATTATTATAGACACCGGACATAATTCTCTTTTGTAGGACCCCGATTAATTTCTAGGGATATCATAAATCATAAATTTGATAATTAAATATCATCAAATAATAACTAAAACTAATATAATATAATATTTAAAACTTATTCCATAGCAAAAATAAAGATATAAAAATATCCATAATTGATTTGAAACGATCCTTCTTCTATATCCTCACATTAGTTTGAACATTTCGATTTCGCAATGCATAGTCAATTTTTTATCCGGTGTCTTAATAATATGTTGCTTAACATCATTATACACGAAAGTAATCAATTTTAACGAATAGATAATTAAATGTTAAAATATTTCTTATCAATGCTTGTCTGTTGGTTAAATCTGATAACATGTGATTAAGTATTTAACATATTTTGGATTAGTAGAATACTTAAATCAGAAACAGTCATAATATGCCTTGAAATTATTATATTTGTTTCATAATATTTCCAAACAAATAAATATGATGCAAAACAATATTACTTCTAGGGTAATAGAAACAAAATTAATTCCGTGGCGAGAACTTAAGTTCATTCAGCAAGATGATTTCAAAGAATGGATAAATAATGGGGATAAGCGCCTTTTAGAATCCATTAAAAAATATCAGTTTATAGATCCTTTTAAAGTATGGCATAATGAAGGTGTAAACTACTGCTTAGATGGTAAACACAGATATAAGGATTTAGAATTAGCTGTTCAAAATGGTTTAGATGTTCCTGAAATGCTACCTGCGACCTTTGTCGAGTGTTCTGATATAAAAGAAGCTGCAGAATTAGTTTTGGTTTATTCATCTGCTTATGCAAAAATTACCCAACAAGGTTTATATGATTTTGTACAAAATTATAATATTGACTTTCCAGATGTATCAGGGCTAATTAATATTCCGGAGTTTGATGATATCGAGTTTCAAGGGTTGTTAAACAAAATGGATACAACAACGGTTAAAGAGGAAATCATTCCAACATCATTAAAAGAGGTTTTTATCATGCCACCTTTTTCTGTTTTAGATTCTAGGCAAGGAGATTGGCAAAAGCGTAAACGCATATGGACTGAAATCATAAAGAGTCAAGAAACTCGCGAAGAAGTAGAACTTATTGCTAAAAGTGGTCAATCATCAGCTATTTATGAACTTAGAAACAAGATGCGTGATAACTTGGGCCGTGAACCCGATTGGGATGAAATCATCGCCTATGCTAAGAAAAAAGGAATGCACGTCTACGAGGGAGCAAGCATCTTTGATCCTGTTCTTTGTGAATTACTTTATAGATGGTTTTGCTATGAAAATGGGGTAGTGCTAGATCCATTCGCTGGTGGAAGTGTACGAGGAATTATTGCCGATGTATTAGGAAATACTTACCATGGAATTGACATTCGAGAAGATCAAGTAAAAGCAAATGAACGTCAAGCTCTTGAATTAAATTTAAATAAGGTATTTTGGCACACAGGAGATTCTAACCAAGTTTTAGATGATTTAAATCTCGAACCGGTAGATTTTGTTTTTAGTTGCCCTCCTTATGCAGATTTAGAAAAATACTCAGATGATCCGGCTGATTTATCTAATATGGATTATGAGCAATTCAAAGATGTATATTATAGCATCATTAAAAAATCGGTTGCTAAACTAAAAGAAGAACGTTTTGCTTGTTTTGTCGTTGGTGATGTACGGGACAAGAAAGGTTTTTATTACAATTTTGTAAGTGATACCATAGAGGCTTTTAAACAAGCAGGAATGGAATTATACAATGAGATTATTTTGATAAACGTAGCCGGTTCATTAGCTATTAGAGCCAAACGTCAGTTCAATAATGGTCGTAAAGTTGGTAAAATGCATCAGAATGTGTTAGTATTTTACAAAGGAGATCCTAAAAAAATAAAGGAAAATTATCCGGAATTAAACCTTGATTATGACTTGGAAGAGCTAAATAATCAACCCAATATTGCTCTATAAATAGAGCGAAAATGAAATGCATATCAGAATTAAGAATTGGAGAATCAATACAATATCATAAAACAAATAATCTTGGAGAGTTGATAAAACATACTTCTGTTGTAATTTCTAAGTCAGACAAACGAATTCAAACAAGCGCTGGCCATACAATAGATTTATCTTAAATCATTCTTTAAACAATAGTTTAAATTATCTTTACCATCTACTTAAAAACTGAAGATGGAGAGACAAAAAGAATTAGAAATTATGGCAGCTACCGTTCAATCAATCAAAAATCTTTTGGAAAAAAGATTGCGCAACAAATTAGATGCTCTTGATGCTATTTCTACTTCTTCGTTGGATAATATTCCCGAAGTTGTACAAATGAAAAGAGAAGAAGAAGCATCAAAAATAAGAGCCGTTGTTCAAGAACAAAAGGATTTAATTGAAATTATAAACGTGATGTTCCCAGATTAAAACTATGACTAACCAAAGATCTACTAAAATTGAAACCGAAAAACGTGTGTTCACCATTCAAGGGTGGATAATTAACGGTGTTCAAGATTATTTGATTTTAAAAAACATTGAGGACCAATGGGGCGTAGGACGTCGTCAGGCCAAAAACTTATTAAGGAAAGCTTATGAGATTTGGCACGAAGATCAGGAGGCTACCGTTGAACAAAAGCGAGCTTTAAGAATTGCAGAGCTTAAGCAATTGGCTCGTTCACTTAAAGATTCCTATAAAGGTACTCCTAATGGTATTACGGCCCTGATGCAAATTCATAAAGAAATAAATAAACTAGAAGCACTCTATCCACCAAATAGGATTGTTCACGAAGGAAACAAAGATAACCCGGTAGTTATTACTGATACAGAAGAGCGTGATAAGAGGATAAAGGAACTGTTAGAAAAAATGGAAAGGTAAAAGCAGCACTTAATTAGTGCTGTTTTTTGTTACTATAAGTTTGAAATCTAAAAATAAGTATTAAATTTACAGGAATAATATGCCTTAAAAATGATTTTGGAAATAAAGAACGGAAGTGTTTATATAAACGGAGAAATTTGTACTAATCCTGAAAAGATTGGGTTTCATATGTTAGACGTTGCTGAATGTGCAACAAAAGTCTTTACAATAGAAGTCAAAAACAATCAAGTGTTTATATCAAAATAAAAAAGGAAGATATTACTCCTCCTTTTTTATTTTTACCATCGCTTGGCAATAGCTTGCATCTGCATAACAAATACCACCTTGAGGTACGTAGCCTATTGCCATGTACTTTTTTACTTCTTCTTCGAGACCTTTTATACCTTTTCCTAAAATTGACGTTTGTATAATTTTATAATCCATAATCGTTTTTTGTTAATTAGTTACAATATAAAAAAAATAACGTAGGACAAAAAGTCCAAATCAAATGAATTGACTAAAAAATTTATTAGATCTTCAACCGGAACACATTTAAAAGATTCCGATTACAAAGGGGTTAAATGGGACCCAAATTCATTACAATGGTCTGCTACTTTAAAGCATAAAGGAATAGTATATAATTGCGGTTATTTTTCCAATGAGCGTGATGCAGCAAAAGCTCGAGATATAAAGATAATAGCTATTGGGGCCACAAAACCTTTGCAAATATTAAAATCAACGAAATAAGATGGCATTAACTGAGCATGAATTAGCTGAGTTAGAAATGCTTTTGATTCAGCAACGTGCCGATGTTTTGCGTGGTAGTTTGTTCGAATTCATGAAAGAGTTTTGGAATGTACTCTATTCTAATGACTATGAACATAATTGGCACATGGAGTACATTTGTGATGAATACCAGCTTGTAGTTGATAAATATGTTTTAGGCTTTGAAACTCCACGTTTACCATTAGATAAATGGTATAAAGGCTTTGGAAGAAATATTAAGAAAAATCTTGTTTGTAGCATTTCTCCAGGAACCGGAAAAAGTACAGTAATTAGTAGGGCTTCTACCGGTTGGCTATGGAGTAATGATGCCGGAAAGACCGAATTGAATAATACTATTTCAGATAGTAACTCTAATGGATTCAGTAAAGATTCAAAGGACGTGGTAGAGTCTGCCAAATATCAAATGTATTTTCCTGAAGTTAAAATTAGAAAAGACGTATCGGCCAAAACATTCTTCGAAACGAATAAAAAAGGAATTCGATATTCATCAACTACTATGAGTAAGGACAAAACGGGTAAACACGCTGACGTTTTGAAAGATGATGACCAAATGGATTACAATACTGCTCAAAGTCCTGTTGAAGCAAAGCGATGTATTGAAGGATTTAAAGCGATGCAATCACGTAAAAAAGACAAACGAAAAACGCCTTATATTTTATTCATGCAACGGTTATCAATGAATGATACTGTGAAACACGCTTTAAAAGTTTTTGGAGATGATGTTACTTATATCTGTTTGCCAGCTGAAAATAAGCATAATAATGTTATTCCTTCAGAATTAAATAAATATTACATAGATGGACTACTGGACCCAAACAGACTGAGCTTAGAGGTTCTTGACAAAGAAAAGAAAGGATTGAATGATGATACCAAGCCAATGTCTGAAATGGCCTATGAGATTCAATACAATCAATTAGAAGTTTCTGCTGAAGGGTTAATGTATCCAAAACTTAATTTTGTACCAACCTTACCAGATGAAAGAGGTGAAGCGATACGAATGTCTTTTACTGATGTAGCTGATACAGGAGCCGACTATCTGTGTACTTGGTTTATTGAAATCAATCAAGGTAAGATTTATGTTTTTGATTGTATTTATACACAAGCAGGATCCAATGTAACTATTCCTTTGCTTAAAAATAAGATTGAAATCCATGGTTCTATTATCAATAAGGTTGAAGTTAATAATCAAGGCAGTGTCTTCGTTTCTATTTTGAGAAGTCAAGGAGTTAATGTTTCTGGATATAGTAATACAGGAAATAAAGAGGCTCGTATTGAATCATATGCTCAATTTATTGATTTCTTTTATTTCGTTCAGGATAATTCAGATCCGAATTTCAATGCAGCGATAAAACACTTACAAACCTTTCCAAGAATTGGTAAAGCTGAAGATGGCCATGATGATGCTGAAGATGCGCTTACAGAGTCTTTCAGATATTTATATACAAATTATAGGCATTTATTACAAAAATTTGAATAATATTATTTAGAATGATTATAAATAGTAAAAATATTTATATATTTGTTTAACAAATTTACTAGCAATCAATTACCATTATTTATGACGAAAGAAATTCAAGAATTACCCGTAGAGATTAAATGCCCATGCTGCAACAGGCATTTGGATAAATTTAATGTTATCGGTGAGGTTTCTCTTTCAAGAAAATGTAAAAACTGTAAAAACAATATTTACACGTTGATTATAGATAATAAAGTAGTTAAATGCGAAATTCATCACAAAGAAAACGCAAAAGATTTATTAACTCCTCGCAGATTCAGTAACCCAACAAGGGTAAAAGCAAGACCATAGCAAATTTTAGAGATTCATTTAGATGGTTTAAATCACTCAAACTTTTTTCTGTTAAAAATGACTCGGTTGGTCTTGATTCTTATGTTATTTCTGATGATAGAGAAACGAGTTATCCTGATGGAACCAAGTATGTAGCAATTCAAGAAAGAGAGTTTATTGTTAATACAGTCATCAACCAAATCGCTAAGCGCGTTTCAAACGTAAAATTTGAAAGTCTTGATGGCAGATCAAATGAGTTACTTGAAAAAATAAACAATCCCAACAATTATCAAACTAAAGTCGAATTCCTAAAAGAATTCTGCATTTTCCTTTTATCTAGTGGCTATACTGCTATTTGGAAAAAATATAATGCCTTTGGTGTTTTCAGTTCTTTGGAGCTTATAAATATTAATCCTGATACGATAGGTTTTAATCTTAATTCTATAAGCTTCACACATCAAGCAATTAAGCATACAGTTGATTACGAACAAATCATTTTCTTTTACGACATCAGAAAATGTGATACAGATTATGCTATTTCTAGGCTTAAACCCTTAAAGTCGCAAATCGATAATATTCGTAATGCACAAAAAGCAAAAGGTATTCAAATAGACAATTCAGGAACTACGATAGTTTCTCCTAAGGCTTCAACATCTAATAACATTATGGAAGAAGGACTTGACGGTCCAGTTCCTACAAAAGTTATGGGACCTAACGGAATGATTCAGAAAACTCAGAAAGAAGTAATGGAAGAGAAACTGACTTCAAGAGGCTTGAAAAACAGAATCATTGTTTCTTCAAAGGGTATGGATGCTGTTAATCTTTCTGCCCAGCTTAACAATGTAAAGTTTCATGAAATTGTAGAGACAGATGTACTTGCTTTTTGTGATGCCTTTTCATTTCCTCCAGAACTTACACCTTATGGTAAAAGAGCAACTTTTGATAACAAAGAATTGGCTGAAATTGCCCTTATGGAAAGTGAAATTATTCCAATATCAGAAAACTTTGCTAAATCAATGATGAGTGTATTTCCAAAAAGAGGAGAGGTATTTCCAAGTTTCAAGCATATCAATGCCATGTCTTTAATCGAGGAAAGAATTCAAAAAACAAACGGTACAACAATCGATCAGCTAACTGTTTTATTAGAAAAAGAAATAATAAGCAAGGAAGAGTTTCGAAAAATATTACAAACTAAAAAAATCATTGAAAATGGTAAATCTCGATAAAAAATTACCAAAGGATAATATAGAAAAACTTAAAAGGATAGCAGCATCAACTGATAATTTTCAAATGAAAAGGAGCATTGAGGAAAAGCTAAAGCGAATGTCACATGATGACAACCTACTTACAAAATGATTATAAAATATCCTGAATTCAGAAGTGATAAAGAAAAGTTTAACTGGTTAATAAAACACGAAAACTTAATTGTAGATCAATTAAAATCGACTGAGAAAAAGTGTGATGTTTTCTTCGCTATTGTTCCTGAAACAAGCAAAGAGGATGTTAATAAAGAGGAAGGTAAGCCAGAGCCAACAGATAGTAGTAAAATCAAAGTAAAAGTGATTATCAATACTACAGGATTACTTGATTCGCATTCTGATGTACATATTCCAGGTTTATGGAAAAAGCATTTAAAAGAAGCTAAGAAGCATTATTTGGTAAATCAGCATCGTTTCAACTTTGAAGGAATTTTGGCTGATGATGTACAAGCTTATACAGAGGAGTTTTCTTGGAAAGAATTAGGTTACGAATACGAAGGCACAACAGAAGCTCTTGTTTATGAAGCCGTTTTAGATCTTGAGGGGCCATGGATTGATTCACAAGAAAATAAAAAGATATATAACCTATACAAAGCAGGTAAAATCAATAACCATTCAGTAGGAATGCGCTATATAAAAATGTATTTGTGTGTGAATTCAACAGATCCTGAATATGCAGCTAGAAAGGATAATTGGGATAAGTATTTTCCGAACGTAGCCAATAAAGAAGATGTTGAAGCACGTGGCTTTTTTTGGGCCATAACTGAAGCAAAAGCTATTGAAGGTTCCGCAGTAGTACGAGGCTCCAATTGGGTTACAAATACTGTAAGTGTAGAAGAAATAAAAAATGAAGAAGCCGAGGTAATCACTTCTGATACAAATAAAATCGAGCCGTCTCACGACACTCCAATTCAAGAACCAAAAACATTTATTAATCCAAACATTTTTTAAACATGTTTAAGTACAAAACAGAAGCGGAGTTAACTAAGATGACTCCTGAAGAAAGAGATCAGTATTCTACTGACAAACGTGAATTTGAGCAAAAGCAATCTGAAAAAACTATTAAAGAGGCTTTAGATCAGTTCAAAAAGGATTTAGAAACAGAAGCTAAAACAAGCAAAGAAGCTGCTGAACAACAAATCCAATCTTTAAAATCAGATTTAGAAGACCAAGGAAAGCAAATTTCTAAACTGATGGAAAAAGAAGAAGAAGCTGGTGTTAATGAGAGTATCGAAAAAACATTTATTAATGCTCTTAAAAAAGAACGCGATGAGGATTCAGAACTTATAGCAAACAAGCAAGTAAGAATTGCGCTAAAAGATATACCATCAAACTCGGTAATGACTGTAAATACAGTAAGTGCAGCTAACTTCCCTTCAGCGGGTTCAAGTGGTGTAATTACTAGTGGTATGTATGGTATGTGGGCTCGTTTCTTAGGCTTCTTTGGGTTACTATCAAATGAATCTAAGATTATGGATTTGATTGATGTACAGCCTTTAAATGAAGCGCGATTATTTGCTATTAACACAACTATTATTGGTGATGCCGAAGTAACGCCTGAATGTCAGTTAAAACCGATTGTTAGAATGGGCTTTGAAGACCAGACGGTCGATGCAGAACCAATCGCTGATATGTGGTTGACAAATACAAAAGTTCGTAGATTTTTCCCGAACCTGGCAAACTTCTTCAAAACAGCTTTTGGAAACCTAGTTAACAATAAAATCCCGAAAGAAGTTTTAAAGGTTATTCGTGATAATGCCAGCGCTTTTACACCAAATCCATTATTTAATATTGATCCAAATCCTAACAATTATGATGCTTTAGGTGCTGCAATTGCTTCTTTGCAATTAACAGGTAAGGATGCTACTGGAATTGTATTGAGTCCAATTGCATATCGTAACCTAAAACAATCAAAGTTCAATGGGGTTTACAATTTATCTAACGGTAACTCTATCTCTTTAATTGATGGTGGCTTAGATTGGAACGGTGTCAAAATACCGGTGATTATTGATAAGGATTTGGGCCATGATGAGTATATCGTTGCAAACTTTTTTGAAGCAGTTAAAGGTGGGGTGGATAACCAACTGATTTATATGGAAACAGATGGGCGTACAGATTCGAACCAAGACTCTACAACGTCTTTAGCAAAAGGAGTTAGAACTCACGTGTTACAACGTTTTTGTGCTTTTATGATTCCAGATGGAGTTAAATCTTTAATCATTCGTGACACCTTCTCAAACACAAAAACATTGATTACACCAATCGAAGGATAAAATTTAAAAAAGCCTTCTTTACTATAAAGAAGGCTTTTCACTAACAATTATTTTAAAATAAAAGAAATGGCAGATTCAAAAACAAATACAGAAAAAGGAGCAGTAAATGACGCAACAGTTACTACAACAGTTGAGGAAGTTCTAAAAGAAAAAGGCGCTGAATCCCTAAAAAACATTAGAAATGGTAAGGAGTTAGAGAAGGTTTCTTTAACAGATAAAGTTAAAATTGTTTTTACAAAGGATTATGGTTTTATGAAAAAAGACCAGGAAGCAACCGTATCAGCTTTAGCTTTTGAAGTTTATTCTAAAGCAGGAGTTGCTAAAAAGAAATAACTAAATCACTAAATCATGTTTACAAGGCTATCGAATTTTGTTTACGGAAACTATATGATTCCGAATATAACAGAAACCCAAAACTCAAATAAAACAGAAGTTTTAATTCATATTCAAAAGTATGAAAAAGAAATCCTTGAGTTTGTTCTTGGTCCAGTTCTGTATGTTGAGTTATTGGAAAACCTTGAAACAGATGACGAAGGTTATTACAAACTTAAAGATACCGCAGAGGATAAATGGAAGTGGCTTGTTAACGGTCAAATCTATGGCAGCTGTAACAAATTAAGATGGGAGGGGCTTGTGTTTGAAGTAGCGAAAGTAAACAAACAACCATTACTTGAAACAGTTATGGCTCCATACATATTTTATCAGTGGTTATTAAAAGAAAGAAGTGTCTCAACAGGTGTTGGTGAAATAAAAGGAGAGCCACAAGGTGGAGTTTCCGTAACATCAAAACACAAACGCACTGATGCCTGGAATACTTTTGTCGGTCATGCTTATTCACTGAATAGATTTATGCAATTCTATTGCGATTTGTTTCCAAATTTCAAATGTGTCGAATTAAACCCACAAAACTACTATGATCTTTAGCCTGAACACTGCCTTAAAGCTTCCGGCTTCGAAAATGAAAGTTGACGAATGTCCAGTGGCTTTTAGTTATGGGAATTATGATGCATTGATGAAATGGTTGGTTGCTAAAAATAAAAACCAGATCGAGCACTTTCTACCTAATCCAAAAGCTAGCGAAAAAAAGTATCCTTTAATTTGGTTAACTGACGAGTGGCAAGGCAATGAGCATGTTCCCGGATACCGATTTAGCAACGTAACCTTTTACCTTGCTTGTAACTCAAAAATTGAATTATTAAACGAAAACAGGGAAGGTAATTTTGAAGGGCTTTACACCTTAGCGAACCAATTTATAAAAGAATTACGCAAATACGGTAGAATAGAAGGAGAGTCTATTTCTTATCAAGAAAGGGCAAATCTAACTGTAACATCAGGAAAAAAAACAGAAGCGATTGACATTTGGGATGCTTTAATTGTAAAAATGGATTATCTAATATTTACCAACTGTATAAAAAAACTATGTAGCCAATAAATGGCAAAAAAAATTAAATGTCTGTATATGTAGAATGCAAAGGCAACGAAACAGCACTTAAAAACACAGGTGCAAAAGAGCAATGCTTAGAAGGATTATTCATTAAACCATTCTTAGCACATCCGGGCTTTTCTTTTGAAACATTTGAGGATGCAAAAAATAAAGAAAAGTGGGTACAAGCAATTGCTGACAAAAAAATCATTCCGTTATTCGATGTAGAAGAATTAGCATCTGCTAATACGGAAGATACTTTATTTGAAGGCAGAAGAAAACAATATGTAACTGCAAAGGGCAAGAAGGTTTCGACTTTCAGTTCGTTCTTGTCATTATGTTCATTCAACGCATTAAAATCTTACAACGGCAAAGAAATGCAATTGTTTGAGTTTACCGAAGATGGGGCTGTTAAGGCTGTACATACTGACTCGAAAGGCGTTAAAGGACAGTTTGTTGTTCTTAACATTGGTAAAAGATTAGATGCGACTGCTGATAGACCGCCAAGTGTTTTGGTAACAATCAACTACAAGGATTTCAACGAATTTGAGGACCACGGTGTTATTTTATATCCTGATTTTGTTGCAGATGACTTGTTTGGAATCTTTGATGTTCATTTATCGCAAGTTTCAGCAAGTACAACAGAAATTGTTGTAAAAGCTTCAACTGGTTGTGGTAATGGTGGCGCAGCAGTTTCAGATTTAAAACTAGCTGATTTTGTTGTTAAAGATACTTCTGGTCAAGTGCAAACTGTTTCTTTTGCTGAAAACAAAGAAGAGTATGTATTAACCGGAACTGACTTTGCTGATGGCTTTTCCGTATCGTTAAACGACGTTGTTACCATTGAGGATTTGTCTTATGAAGCTGTAGAACCTTTGGTTATTAAACTTACATAATGGCAAATTATAAAGGAATTGAATTTGCAGAGGGCCTTAATGTGCCCTTTGCAAAATTTAAAGAGATGTTTGCATCACATCCGGTCTTTAAAAAAATTCCAACGAAAGAGTTAGATGCAGAATTTAAAAAGGCTTACAAAATAGCAAATCCAAAGCATGGCAACTTTACAAAGTCAGCTGAAAAAAGCAAGGAAACTGACGTATCAGAATCAATCTCAACTGATATTTCAGATAGTGAAACAGATCCAGCAGGACATTCTCAACTTAAATAAAGATCAATTATTTGAAGGTAAGGACATCAACAACAAGCCAATTGGTTTTTACTCTTACGCAACGGAAGTAATTACTAAGGGTAGAAAGAAAAAAGGCGAACCATTTGATGCTAAAGATACCGGAGAATTCTTTAAAGGTTTTTATTTAGAGCTTTTTGAAAATGGTTTTAGATTGTTTTCAACGGATCCCAAAACACATTTAATTCTTGACAGTCACAACTGGCTTTCTGACGAGTTATTTGGGCTTACTGATAAAGATTTAAAGGGTGTAATTGATGAAAAATTACTCCCTTTTTTTATAAAACACAATCGACAATTTTTAGGCATATGATATACGATGAATTAGATGTTTTGCCATTAAAGCTTTACTACAAGATATGCAAAACAAAAGATGTGACTTTGTTATCCACAGAGCCGGAAGATGAAGCAAAACTTCTTGAAATTTGGGAGAAACTAACTGCTGAATACGAGGAATTAGAAAGTTCTGAATCTTCAAAACGAGAGTTTCGGCTAAATAAACAAATAGCACTTTTGGAGTGTGCTTATAATATGGTCAATTTATGTTGCTTAGAGCTTGAGGTGGAGTTTAATAATGAAACAGTTCAATTGTTAAGTGGTTTAGGTTTCCCAATTGATACAACATCTAATGAGTCATATTATTTATCTATCAGTAGAATTAGAAAACGGATTGAGACAAATCAAATAAAAATAGCAGCTTTAAAAAATCAACTTCCTAAAGAAGATATTAAAGGAAATGACAGAAAGCTTAGCCTTGATGAAGTAATGGCTTCTTTTTGCGCAGTTTTAGGTATTGACTTCGACTACAACACTATTTCTGTTACCAAGTTTAACGCTATCAAAAAACAAGTTGATAATAAAATGAAATCTTACGAAAAGATGAACAACAAACTAAATGGCAAATGATGGAATAATCACGCGTAAAGACATAATTCAAGATGAAGCTTTAAGATGGGGTGAGGAATATGCAAAGAATGTTGAAAAAGCAATCAAAGCAAACGACCAAATGGTTCTTCTTACTAAAGAGCTTGGCAGGTTATATAAAGAGTTGGAAAAGGTTCAAAACAAATCTGAGTTAGTTAAAAAGCAAGAGGAGTTTAATAAAGTGATGAAGGAAACTACTCAAGAAGCTAAAAAGATACATGAAGCTGAAATTGCAAATGAGAAAATAAAGCAAGAGAAAATAAAAACCTTGCGTGAAGAAGCAATTGCAGAGCAAAAACTTGCGCAAGAAAAGCAAAAAACAATAGCAGCAACGGTTAGAGCCGAAGAAGTTGAGAGAAAAGCAAATGTAGCTAAAGAAAAAGGCACTAAACTAACGATAGAAGAGCGCGTTCAGAACGAACAAAACAATCGCATTCTTAAACAGCAAGCTATGGAAAAGCTTGGCTTGGTTGGTGCTTATCAAAAATTAAACAAAGAACGTACTGAAGCTAAGCGCAAGGTTATGGACCTTATAGCTTCGGAAAGTGCTTCTACTGCCGAAATAAAAAAAGCTCAAGTAGAATTTGATAAGCTTGATAAAAAAGTACGTAAAGCAGATAAAGCTGTTGGCGATTTTACTAAAAACGTTGGTAACTATCCGTTTAGAAGTATTGCTTCCAATATTCGTGATTTGGTAGGTGCGTTTGGAGTTACTTTAGGAATTGCAGCCTTCGCGAATGCGGTTAAAAATGCTTGGAAAACCGTAAAAGAATTTGACACTGCAATTACTGAATTATCTGCAGTTACAGAAATACCAAAAAAACAATTAGGTTCATTAAAAAACACCATTATTGATGTTTCTAAAACATCGGTTAACTCAGCTACAGATGTTGCAAAGTTAGCTGTTGAATTATCAAAATTGGGAGCTTCAACCACTCAGATTGAAGCTATGATTGAAACCGTTGACCGTTTTTCTGTTGCCATGGAAGCCAGTGGAGAAGATTCTGCAAGATTTCTTTTAGGGGTAATGAATTCTTTTGGTGCAAGCGCAGAAGAATCTGAAAGATACGGAGATGTTATGGCTCAAGCAGCTAACATATCCGCACTTGGATTTGAAGAACTTAAAAACACATTAAAGACATTTGCTCCGGTAGCCAACGCAGCTAATTTATCAATAGAAAGAGCTTCTGCATTAGCTGGGGTATTAGTTGATAATAACATTGAAGCAACAACAGCGGGTACTTCTTTACGTTCAATCTTCATTCGTTTAGCCAGCTCTGGGCTGTCTTATAGTGAAGCAATGGCTAAAATCAATAACTCTACAGATAAACTATCTACAGCTACGCAATTATTTGGTAGAGAATCAGCAACATCGGCACTTATTTTAGCACAAAACAATGAAAAGCTTGCAGAATATGAAGAAAAATTAAATGATTCTACAGGTGCTTTAGAAGCATTGAACGAAACTAAAATGGATTCGCTTGAGAATCAAATAGGTGCTTTAAAATCAGCTTGGACAGGCTTTATATTATCTATCGAAAATGGGGATGGAGCTATTTCAAAGTTTGTTAAAAACTCTATCAAAGGGCTTAATTGGATGATAGATAAATTAACAGAAGCTAATAAGGACTGGGAAACACTGAAAGAAGAAGCATACAAGAAGAGTTTTGAGTCAACGAACGATTATGTAGATGAGCAAATAAAATCTTTAATTGGAATGCGTAAAATGAATGAAATCATTAAAGAAACAGGAATGTCTATTAAAGAAGCAAATATTGCCACTAATGAATACTTTAAAGCAAACAAAAAGGAATTATCCGAATTAATTGCATTAGAAAAGGAAGGGTTCAAAGGCAGCTCTTTGCACACTAGTATACTTAAAGTAGCTGATAAAGATTTTGATTTGCTACAAGAAAAATATTCAAAACAGAGAGCTATTGTTGAGAAAATAAGAGAAGATATCGATAATGGTTCATTATTAGGTAATGTGTTCCTAAAGCGACGAGAAATGCTTGAACTTGAAGAGGAAAAATTGAATAAATTAGAGTACTCAATAAGGGCTCAACAAGGAAAGTTTGAAGCTTTAATTGCTTACGGAAACAAAACAAATCCAGTTGTAATTAATGAAAGTACCCCGGAACAAGCCGAAAACGCGCGCAAAGCTCGTGAGGAAGCAGAAAAAAAACGGTTAGCAATGCTTAAAAAAGCATTTGAGGAAGAACACCAATTAAATATATGGCGTTTAAATCGAACTAAAGAGTTAAACCAGGAGGTGGTAGATGATGAAAATGCTACCATAGACGAGCGTATTGAAGCTTACTTGCGCATTCAGGAATTAGACCAAGCAATTGCCAGAGAAACAGCAGAATATAAATTACGACAGCTTACTGAATTTACGGAGGGAGCAAGAAAGTTAAGTAAATCAGAAATTGATGCCCTATTAGATAATGCATCAACAAGAAAAGATTTAACAGATGCAGAGCAATTAATATTAGATGAGTTGCAGGCAAAGCGTGATGATATTAACAAACGGCAGGAAAAAAATCTTCAAAATTTAATTGATTTAGAAGCCAAACGAATTACCGATGGCGTTGAAAAAGAGCTTAGCGGATTAAAAAATGAAGAAAATAAAGATTTAACTGCTGAAAACAATGCTTATAAACAACAATTAGAACTTTACGGATATACAGAACAAGCGGAAGAAGAACACCAAAAAAGGCTTTTAGAAATTAAAAACAGATACCTAAAACAAGGGCTTCAAGCCGAAATTGATGCCTATGATCAGATTGTAGCTAATGCAGACCTGTCTCAAGATGCTAAAGAAAAAGCAGCAGAAAAATCTTTAGAGCTTAAACGCCAATTATCTGAATTAGAGCTTGAGGTTGTAAGAAGTGCTGGAGAAAAAGAATTACAATTAGAGTTACAAAAAGAGGAATTTATTAAGGAACTAAGAGAGAATGCTAAACAAGCCACTATAGAACTCGTAAACACCATTTTTGAAGCTAAAATTCAAAAGATAGACGACGAGATTAGAAAAAACGAAGAATACTATGCGCGTCAAATTGAATTAGCAGGAGAGGATAAAGTTCAGAGAGAATTACTTGAAGCTGAAGCTGAAAAAAAGCGTCAGGATTTAGAAAAGAAAAAGCGTCAAGAGCAAACCAAACAAGCGATTTTCAACAAAAGTGTGAAGTTAATAGAGATAGGCTGGGCTACTGCACTTGGTATTATGAATGCTGTTTCTTTGTTCCCACTAACAGGTGGTATGCCATGGAGTGCAATTGTTGCTGGTATAGGTGCCGCTCAAGCAGCATCTGTAATTGCTTCTCCCATTCCTAAATATAAGACTGGGCGTAAAGGTGGACCAAAAGAAAAAGCAATTCTTGGTGATGGTGGTGTTCCGGAGGTTCTTGAGCGCAAACGTGGAGGGTTTGAAATTACACCAGCTTATGACACTCTTTATCAATTGGAACAAGGTGATGTGGTTCATAAATCAGTAGATGATTTCTTTAAATCTAAATTGAATCATCTGAATAGAAACCTTTGGGATTCTCAATCTAAAATGGATAAATATCAAGAATCTATTATTTTGAATATTCCGGGAGGAACAGAATTGCTAGATGAAATGAAAAAAAACACAGCTGCTATTAAAAAAAGTAAACCGACTATTGTTCAGTCAGGGAATTTTGACATCAACTACGAATTATGGCGCATGAATCAAATAAAATGGAATAATTAGCTATGGCAAACTATCCACAATATACAGATCGTGTTCAGTACGAACTCTATAATGATTTGACAGGAGCAATTATCATTCAAGAGCCAGAGGGTTGGCAAAATGATGAGAAAGAGTATGCTAGAAATGAAGATTATTTTGGTGTTTTCGGAAAGTTTTCAAACTCATTAAAATTCTACAAAGAGTCAAAAGATATCATTCAACTAATTTATGATGTTCAAGGGATTAATGCTGAAGTACGATTAGTGAAATTTGAGAAACACCCTAAAACAGATGAGTGGAAAGTAATCTACAGCGGTTATTTAGATTTTTCTACTTGGGAGAGCAATGATGACGGTTCTGTTTCATTGAAATTTAATAACGGAGGTTTGGAGAAGCTTTTAAAGAATCGTGAAAAAACGACCGTTGAAATCGATAGAATAGACACTTTAGATGGAAAAGATTTACCACCACTAAAAAACATTCAAGTAATGCTTGATGGTAGAGAAATATTTTTGCATTCAAAGTGGAAAATTTCGGAAACTACCAAAGCAGTGAGTGCAGGTGTAAAGTCTGACACTACTGGAAATAGATATCAAACGTCAGGTATTCCAATATTTTTAGAGGTAAATAGTCATGGCGATTATGCACATAGCATTTTACAAGGTAGTTTAGGAAATGATGAACGAGGATCTTCGGGTATGATGATGTTAGGCCCATTTGATCGTCAAAGAAAAATTACTCTTGAAATTGAAAACTTTAAATTTAAGCCAGTTGTTTACGAGGGAAGTTATAACTGGGCCGTGATGTACATTTGTTTATCAACCTATAAAATGGAGAACTCTGAGTTTAAATTGGTAAAAAGAGAGCCATTATGGAGAGCAAGAGGTGGGGATACTCAGCCTGGAGATACGCCTTTAAGTTTGGTAATAAATAAAGAGAATACTATCTCAGGAATAATTAAAAGCTATGAAGTTGAAGTTGGAACTTGTATTTCACTTGAATTGTTTATAGCTGCAAATTTTAGAGCAAATGGACATAGAAACACCTTTTATGTTGCATTAGAAGATTTAAAAATTGAAAATATCGAAGTAAAAGAAGAATCTCAATTTCCTCAAACTAAGACCAAAGCAATTTTAGCACATGAGTTATTTGATAGGCTTTCACAAATAGCAACTAGTCAAAATAAAGTGTTTTATTCTGAATTTTTTGGGCGTCAGAACATAGGATATTCAAAAAATGGGATAGGGTCAGAAACAGCAGTTACTCATGGTTTTTGGATTCGTGGTTTTGATAAAGAACCTATTCCAAATGAAGGTCCTCCAAAAGTTGAAAACCTTTTCAAACCATTGACGACAAGTTTTAAAGACGCCTTTGATTCGATGTCTGCTATTTGGGGCGTAGGTTTAGGTATTGAATCAATTGGAAGGAGTGAGAGAATTCGAATTGAAGATAAAAAATACTTCTTCAATAATAACGTCACTATTAAACTGCCTAATCAGGTTAAAAAAGTAAAGCGTTCTGTTGCGACGTCTTATTATTACTCAAAGCTGCAGCATGGATTCCAAAAAGGTGGTGCTTATGAAGAGGCCTATGGGCTTGATGAATACAATACAATCTTGGAGCATCAAACGCCAATCACTAGGCTTGAAAAAACGTTTGTAAATACATCATCTTATCGCGCTGATTCATACGGAATGGAATTTTGCCGCAGAAAACAAAGGGAACAGAACGACACTATTGATACCAATTACGATGATAATATTTGGGTAATGGATTTAAAACGTTACAATGATCAGATTTACTTGCAGCGTAAGTGGCAAGATGATTTTGAAGCAGCACCAACAGGAATTTATAGTCCAAATACAGCCACAAATTTAAGGTTTTCACCGGCTAATTCAATGCAAAGGCATTCGTGGTTCTTTAGTAATTGTTTTTGGAAGGATGGAGAAAAGTTTGTAAAATATACATCATCTACTGCTAATAGTGGAATGACTACAAAAATGAAAGGAAAAGGGGCTGTAAAAGAAAACCAAGATTTTCTTAGTATTGATTTTAATAAAAGTCGTTTTGTTCCGGAATGGATAGAGTTTGAGCATATATGTGATTTTGAAATCATGGAACTCATTGAAGGAACAACTACAATAAACGGCTCTGAAGTTCCGAATGTTTATGGGTTGATTGAATTTATAAACGAAGATAATGAATTAGAAAAGGGATATTTATTTTCCTTAAAACCTAATAAAGAGGGCAAATGGAAGCTCTTAAAATCAAGTAGATAATGGCAGTATATAACACTTTAAAAATTCGTTTTTTATCAAGGGCATTATTAAATCAATCGTTTACTTTTAGCTTCCGAGAAGTTGGCGGAGTAAGACGTATTACTTACACTTTGGTTAATCAACGAACAAAGTCTAATCAGGTTACAAAAGGCAATGATGTATCTGGACTGTGGGTTTCTAAAGAAACGACATTAAATTTTATATCGGCTTTTAATGCAGATTATGCTGCTTTAGGATTTAAAACATCGCTTACGCCATTTTACAATCCATTAGATGTTTATGATGTACTAATAAAAGCGCCAACAGAATTTGAGAATCCACACTTCATTTCGTTTATTGATGAGTTTGGTTTAAATCCAAATGATGGAGCAATTGAGTTTGTTCTAGGTTATGAAAAGCCATTAGAAGTAATTCAAATTAGTAATATTTCATATATTTCTGACTCCTCGGATCCCTGTAATAAGATTAAGGCTGTAGTTACTACAAATTATCAAGCTACCGGAATCACAAGTCCTTATAATACGACTGTAAATTCAAATCCTTTTGAGGTTAATTTGTTTAGAAATAGTAATTATGTTATTACTGCAATAAATGAGCAAACAACGGGTAGCGTAGGAATATCAACTCCGCCATTACTAGATATTGCAGCAATTAGCGTAAATATAAATGCAACTCCTTATAGTAATAGTGTTAATATTACTTACGCTGGGTTGTCTGGTTTGTTATTAGAGTTTTCGTTAAATGGACAAGAATGGCAATCTGATAATACTTTTCCAAATTTATTACCAGGGGATTTTACTCTGTATGTTCGTGATCAATATGGATGTCAAAAAAGCAAATGGTTTACTATTGAAAAAAGCCATACTAAAGTATATCTTCCATATTTCTATTATAGTAAATCTAATTCTATTCGATTTGCATATCGTGTAAATTTTGGGGATGCAGCAAACTATAAGAACGATGAAAATTCGTTAAGTCATGAAGCAGATGTTTTGTTACCCTATAAGCAAGAACAGCTATTTCAGAGTGCTGATGTTATTACTACCCAATTTAAATCTAATTATACACTAAATAAGGTTTGGGTGATTGCTGAAAATAATCTTAAAGTTGAAGTTCCTGTTGTAAAAAAAACTTCTAATTTAAATAGAACAGAAGCGCTTGAAGCAAAAATGGTAAATATAGGTAATAGACAAACTGGAGTTTTCTTTATTTCTGGAAATCGTTATGATTACAAAACGAATCAAATAAACGGCAGTTATACTTTGAATGGATTACTACCCAGTTATTGTAAAGTAGGACATTGGATTCAATTAGATGGTATTTATTACGAAATACAGAATATTGTTTACGAGGAAGTATATGGTGCTGATATGTTAGTGCTTAATAAAGTTTATGACGGACCATTAACTTCTGTAATTGTAAAAAGTGAATTTAACTTCGAAGAATTTGAAATTTATGAGTTTACTATTGATATGGTAAATTATATAAATAAAAAAATAAGCATTAAGCTCGAGGTTTCTGATTCAAACTTCCCAACAATTACTTTAGTTTCAGAAATTCTTTCAGTTAAGGTTAAACACGAGGATACTTTAGAAATACGATATTACAATGACATGAATAATGATGTTTTTTACCAAACAGGAATTCAGCATTTGTTGAGGATTCCATTTAAAGATATCCTTGGAAAGGATGAGCAAAATCATGAGAGTTATAAAACCGATACTACTTCTGTTTTGTTACATTCAGAAATTTACGAGAGTAACACTTTTGTTTTTGAGCCATTAACTAAAGAAATATGGAGAAAACTTAAAATAGCCTTGGCAAGTGATAATGTGATTATTGATGGAGTGGGGTATATCAAGAATAATGATTTTGAAACAGAAGGACCGCTAGGCCAAACGAATCTTTATGTGCTGACTGCTGAAATGCTTAAAACCGGAAATGTTCAATCTAATAGGAAGTCAAATTATAGCTTCGATTCTAGTAATATTGAAGTGCCAGGACTAGTTCAGGCGACAAGTGATTATTTAAAGTATAATTAAAAACAAAACCACTCAAAATTGAGTGGTTTTTTTTATAGAATTCAGTATGCTTATTAAAAAATAAACCTCGCTTAAAAAGGCTTAAACGAGGCGCTATTATTTATGTTTTTTTAAAATAATGGAGTTGTGCAACAGTTACCCATGTTAGCGGAAGTCCTTCTTTTTGCCTTTTGAAGAATTTACATGTCTGGGCAATAATTCTAATTCACATTGATAATAGATATACTCAATTTCATTAATCATTTTATCCACATCTATATTATGTAAATTTAAGTTTTCCATAAAAATTTTGTAAGAATCTTGCATTTCAGAAAGGTTAAGAGTATTACGTCCATTTAGTAGTATTTCGGATATTTTTTTTAATTCACAAAGTTGATTTAGGTTTTGATTTATTATGAAATCAAGAGGGGTTTTATGATCTATTGAAATTTCTGATTCGCAATTCTTTTTTAGAATAAAGTTTACTAGTTCAATTCTATTTTTTTGACTCTTAGTTTTGACAAAAAAGCTATCTTTAATTGTTTGTAAATATTCAATTTCTTCAAATTTTGCTATTGAATTATTATCTAATTTAATGTGTATCTTAGTAAGAAGTTCTTTATGCAAAAAATTGATTTTTGAATATGCCTCTTTATTTGTGGAAGCTATTTTTTGATATAACTTAGGTGTATAATAAAATTTTATTGTATTGAATGGTCTATCCCAAGTTTTAATTCTTGAAAGAAATTTTCTTTTTAAATCTTTATGAAAATACTTCATCTTATTCGGATAGGATTTCCGCTAACGTTTTACGTATTTTGTGAAATTGCGGAACAATTTAGAGAAAGTTCAAAGTTGACCGCAAATAAAATAATTTAACTGATTCTTTGCCGAGTACGTTCGCCCGCAATTTAATAAATACGTTGTTATGCACAGGCTTGCTTTTCTTTTTCAAGAAATAACAAGGAAAATACTATTATTCCCAATAGTGGATAAAACAAACTTGAAATACATGCCAATAAAGCATATTTTAGTTTTAATTTATTAAAATCAATTGCTAATAAAATTGTTATTATAATTCTAATACCATAATCTGAAAAAGTTTGAAATTTAATTAAACTTTCAAATGATTTATGCTCAGTAATAATAAAAAAATAGTTCCAAGGAATAAATATGATATAATTTATAATTAGTAATATAATATACTTAGTTAACGGTTTCAGTAATTTGCTTTTCATTTGTAATAGTATTTTTTTTCAAATAAAAGAAAAAAGAAAAAAATTGTTCCAGATAAACTAGAAAAAAATGTCAATATTAAGATTGTTGTTGATTTTATGTTTAGCTTACACATATCCTTATAAATCAACACAATTAAAATTAAATTAAAAAACCATTTCATTATTTGTTGTAGATAACCTATTCCAAAATTAATAGTCATACCATCAGAGAAATTTATATCCAACATATTTGGGGATATTTTCAATAATATAAATGGAAGTAAATATGTCAACGACTTAGTTACAATATTTAATATTAGATATTTTTTAATCAATATATTCATCATTTCTACTTGGTTAAACACTTTATACAGCTTGTGCATAACGTTTAACGTATTTATGTAATTGCGGTTCGATTTTGAATTTATTTTAAATTTAGAAATTATTTCATAAGTCTAAATTAAGATAGCCAGAGTACGTTCTCTCGCAATTATAAAATACGCTGTTGTACGAAGTTATTGATTAATTAGATTCTTAATTCTTTCTAAATCAATATCGTTCTTTACATCTGGCAAATTTCTCTTTTTCCTATTTTTTAACAAAACGAAATAACGAGTTATTCCTAAAAATCGTCTTTCTGTAATTGATTCTATTTCTGAAATCAAAATTCTACTTTTTGAAGTCTTTCTAAATTGATAATCATATAAACCTATCAATGCTAAAAATCCTATGAATATTTGGATATAATTCCACAAATCATTTCGATCATTTAAAAACTGAATTAATGCTATAACCCCTATTATTATCCATAGAATCATTAATAATTTCATTCCGAAATAATGATTCTTTAAATCATCTTTTATTTCTAAACTTTCGTTTATTACATTATAATTTTTCATTAGATTATTTTTTTATTTCGTACAACGTTTTACGTATTTTGTGAAATTGCGGAACAATTTATAGAAAGCTCAATGTTGAGCGCAACTTAAATAATTTGAATTAATTTATTGCTGAGTACGTTCAACCGCAATTTAATAAATACGCTGTTAGGCGTTGTATTTATATTTATTTAAATTTTCATTCAACGTTTTCATTAGTTCATGATGACTAATTTTCATTGAATTTGCAGATAAATTAAATGGAGATCCATAATATTTGAAATTAAAATTCATCACTTTATTTCGAATATTATTTTTTTCCTTTTCAATCCAATATTTTGAATTATCCACTTCAATAATTATAATTTTTTGACTTTGTATTTTTGTTTCTGTAAACCCATTTATATATTTCCATTCAATAAAATCAGTTTTTGATTTTTTAGGATTAACATTGATTCCATTTCTATCAATTATCAAGATTAATTCGTTTTTCAAAAGTTGTTTAATAGAAACATATATTCCTAATCCGAAAAATAGAACGGATGCAGTTCCGATTATAATAATAACAAGCTGATTTCTTACAATATAACTTGTGGGGTTTTCAGCGTTAATAATCATGAAAATTCCTAGAACTACAAAAACTAAGGAACCAATCAATAGTAAAATTGACTTTTCTTTACTTGAGTAAATTTCTATTCTTTCCAATATTAGTTTCTTAATTTGATATTATTATGATTAGGCAACGGACAATATAACGCCTAACGTTTTACAGCTTGGCGAAGTAGCGAACTAAATCCACATAAACTTCAAAAATTGCCAAAACTGAGCAACGCATTTTTATTTTTTAAATTTAACAAATTAAAAAATAAAAATAGCGATTGCGACAAAAAAAGACAAACTTTAAAGTTTGCCTTAACTCGCTATTTTGCCAAACTGGTGTTGTGCGTTCGCTTTTATAAATACGAAAGAAAAATTTATTCTTTATTATAACTTAATTTTTTAAAATATCCAATTACATATTGTTACAAGCCCAACAATAGTAGCAATAGCTAAAATTATTAAAATAAGCCCACAGCCATAAGGTATAAGTTTATCTGCAAAAGTTGTTTTGTAATCATTTTTATCCTTAAGTTTCTGTTTGTCCGTAATTGGTTCTATATACTGAATAAATGTATCACTATTCTCGTCAATCCAATCTTCATTATAGTCAAGTGGAATAATATTTTTCTCTTTATCAGAAAGTATATCTTCAGTATCTCTTGCTGATTTTAAAAGCTGAATTGCAAATAATTCAAGACCTTCTTTGTTCGCTCTTAGAAAACTTTCGTCAGAACCTCCGCCATATTGCGAAATACCAAAGATTCCAAGCTTTTTCAGCTTTTCTTCATCAAATTGATCGATAATATTTTGTAGTTCTTCTTTTGTTAACATTGAATTATTTTTGATCCTTAGTTGTTAACGATTCTTTTTTAAAGTGACGCACAACGTTTCGGGGCTTGACGCAGTGGCGGAAAATCGAAGACGAAGCTTTCGATTTAGACGACACGTAGCAAAAGCCAATTCATTGAATAAATTTAAGAAAAAAAGTCAATGTAATTGGCTTTTGCGACATAGAAAGCCGAAACTTTCAATTAATCACTTAACCCGCCATTGCGACAAACCCTTGTTGAACTAAACCTTCGGTAGCTTTTCCGTTAGAAACCATATATTTAGGGTGTTAAAAAATCAAAATTATGGTAACTAAAAAAAATCTCCGGAGCAGTTAAGAGCAAACAAATACCTGAATCGCGCTTGTAGTGAAATTAATGGTTTCTCTGAACTTTTGCAACGATTCGAACGAAATATTTCTATTTTAGGTCGAAGTAAACGCACGTTCGATAATTATTCACGCCATGTAGCTGCCATGGCACTTCATTTTGGCTGTTTACCTACCGAATTAGATCCCGAACAGGTTAAAGATTATCTTTTTGAACTACAACAACGTTCCAATTCTCCTTCTCAATCGTATTTTAAACACACGGTTTACGGTCTTCGATTCCTTTTAAAAACTGAAAATCTACCGTACGATTATCTTCATTTGCCATCTATTCCTAAAGAGAAAAAACTTCCTGTTATTTTAAGTCGGGAAGAAATTTGGAAGCTGCTTCAACATGCGGATTTACTTAAACATCGCCTTTTAATTGGATTGATTTACAGTTGTGGACTTCGTTGTATGGAAGTTCGAAATATTGAACTCAAACATCTCGATTTCGATAGAAAACTCCTTCATATCGTTCAAAGTAAAGGGAAGAAGGATCGTTATGTTCCACTTTCTGATCATATCATTCGAGGAATTAAAAAATATATTTCAGTTGAACATCCTACTACATTTTTATTTACAGGAAACACTAAAGATTCCAAAGGATTTGATTCGCGTTATAGCCAACGTGGCGTTCAATGGGCGATTCAATCGGTTTGTAAAAAGGCTGGAATTTTAAAAGATGTACACACGCATACCTTGCGCCACAGTTATGCTACCCATTTGTTGGAAGATGGTGTAAATATTCTTCAGGTTCAGAAACTGATGGGGCACGAGCGCATCGAAACTACGATGGAATACTTGCATGTTTGTCAATTGGAGCAACAAAAAGTACACAGTCCGCTTGATACCGTTTTTGCGCTATGCAGCCGCAATGGGAAGTAGCTGATGTGCTGAGAAAAGTTGATTTATCCCATCAAAACTTCACAGTTCATCAAGAGAAAACACTTCGCGCATTAACGCTTTGTCGAACTGCTGCTTTGGGCGGACATGTAGATGCTTGTGATGCTTGCGGAACTATCAGCATCAGTTACAACAGTTGTCGCAATCGGCACTGTCCAAAATGTCAAGGTCATAAACGCGAAGAATGGATTCAAGCTCGCGAACATGATTTATTGCCCTGTTCGTATTATCATGTAGTTTTCACTTTGCCCGATACGCTTAATGGATTAGCGATTCATCAACCACAATTGATTTATAAAATTTTGTTTGAATCGGTTTGGGCAACGCTTTCTCAGTTCGGAAGAACCGAAAATATGTATTTAGGAATGATTGCTATTCTACATACTTGGGGACAAAATTTGAGTTTGCATCCGCATTTACATTGTATTGTTCCTGGTGGTGGAATTGATAGAAATGGAAAATGGAAACGCAAAATAAAAACTGATAAATATTTATTTTGTGTAAAAGCATTGAGCAAGGTTTTTCGAGCCAAATATGTCGCACTGTTGCGTAAAGAAAGGTTAGCTAATCAGCAATTATATGATGAGCTGTTTACTAAAAATTGGGTGGTTTATGCCAAACGTCCTTTTGGTGGACCAAAGCAAGTAATCGAATATTTAGGACGATATACGCACAAAGTGGCAATTAGTAACCATCGTATTAAAAACGTAAGCCAACAAGAAGTTACTATTAGTTACAAAGATTATAAAGATAACAGCAAAACCAAAGAGCTCACACTTAAGAATGAAGAATTTACTCGTCGATTTAGTTTACATATTCTGCCTAAACGCTTTGTTCGAATCAGGCATTACGGCATTTTAAGTAGTAGTTGGAAACGCGGTAAACTACAACAACTACAAGAAGATTTAAATATCATCCGACCGATAGTTGAACCGAAAACCCAACATAGAAAATGTTCTTGTTGCAAGGTCGGCAATCTAGTTACGTTACATGTTTTTGGACAAAGAGGACCGCCAAAAGCGTATCTTATCGGAAATACACTTGCGCCTGTGAATTAACTTTTACGGGTAAGGGAACTTGTGTTTGGTTGAATCGAAAAACAACAAAAAACGATTGAAACAGCACAATTTCAACCACAAAAAAAGCAGTAATCCTAAAATTACTGCTCGTATATCTTAAAGTCATACTTCGACAACTCCATAATACTTTATTAGCTTCCTACGGTTCCGTTCAACGGGCTTTCATCTCGTGCCCTCCGGGCAAGACGAAAGCTTAGTTATTGGCGGTAGTTTTTATCTTATTCTGCTCAGGATTTCTTTCAGTTTGGGTTCAATTTTAAGTTCGTCAAATAGTTTTTTCGATAAATTTAAGGAGTTCTCAAAAGCCAAAACTATGTTTTTAGGATTTAAGTCAGATGTTACTTTTTTATACGCTGAATACCAAATTACATCAATGTCCTTTTCGAGATTTTTAGTCGGACTTTCCCAATGTTGCGTTTTGGTTGTTCTTACTCTTATAAGCCAAAGCAAGTATTTCTGAACATTTGATAAACTGTGATGAGCGTGAGCAAATTCTTCTCTTTTAATCAAGTTGCTTGTTGTCAGTACAACATTCAGTAATGATTGGCTTAACCACAAGATATTTTCATTTGTTATTCTTTCTGGGGATTTTGTTCCGATTTGATTAAGCGTTTTCGTTAAAAGTCCGTCTTTGTCGATTAGATTCATTTGGTCAAAATCGCTAAATTCAACAATTCCGTCCCAGGATTTGATAATTTCAATTTCCTCCGTTTTTAAAAAATGAAATTCTCCTCTGACCATATTGTCGAAAATAGCCACTTCACTTCCATATTCGTTGGTAAAATATAATGCAACCGGATGAATTTGGTTTACCCATTTTTCGGCTGAAAAGTCTTCTTTACTTTTCAAGAAAATATAAAATTCGATGTCGGAATATTGGTCTCCTTCGTTTTTTGTAAATGAACCATACATAAAAACGGCGGAAATATTTTCGTCTTGTTGAGCTAATAATTTTGTTTTGTCAATCATTTGTAACTGTGTCATTTTTCTAATTTTTAAAAATTAATAATAGAAAACTCCATTACTTTTTAAAAGTAATGAAAAAGTTTGAGTTTATTTATTTTGGACAGTTACTTATAGCTTCATCGGATTATATTTTTTTATGTTTAACATTCTGTTTGGTAAAATTACCGCCAACATTATTATACACGAAAGTAATCATTTATTTTCAATTCTCAATAAAATGTTAAAAACATCAAGCTAAGCAGTATAGTATCAACTAATAAGATTATAATAAACATTGCGTATTTTATATAATCGTAAATTCAATATCACGCAAGTATTATACAAAATACGCATATAATTAATTTCTGTAAACTAGATTTTATAAAAAAACTTGGTATAGCAAATAAAAATTTAATATGTAATTGCGGATAACGAGGCAATTAAGTATATATAAAAAGCGAGATATTTCAATTATCTCGCTTTTTATTTTTTAAAATATTATCGTGTGTTTCTTCATCAATAACTGTAATGTTTTTATCAATGTAGGTTACCTTCTTTTCACCGTATTCGTGATTGTGTGTATGATAATGCACTGATCTATCTATATTAAAAAACGGCTTTTTATCTTCTTTATAGTAGTCTTTGCCATAATTTCTTCCAAAGAACAAATCAAAAAGGCCAGTGAATAAGTAATACCCACCAGCTACGCATATTATAAAGAAAACAATTAAATATATAAATGCCATAAATCAAAAATACGAAAAAAAACAAGCATATTATGCGTGTTTTTAATTTAGAATTATTTTAAATAGTGTATATTTGTTAAGTTTTAATATGTGATTATGAATGGTTTAAATAGTAACGATAGAGAGTTGTTAAGACGATTAACTGAGAGGTTAAATCTTATTGAATCAAATGCTAAACGCATTGATGAATTGCCTTATAAAACTATAATTGATAACTCTGATAAAATACATATCTCTGACAATGGCACTTCAAAATATATAACTGTTCAGGAGTTACTTTCTGCAATTAAATCACAAAAATTTGACCATATCATTTTTATCAATGGATTGAATATTAGTGGAACTTTATTAACTGTTGAAAGTGCGAGCTGGTCTATTTCAGAAGTCATAAATAGTTTAGTTAACAAATTTGAAATTGAAATTCCGTACGCCAAAATAGGTCATTCTCGAACTGATATTTTAATAGCAAAGCGCAATAATGAACTTCAGGTTGTTTTTGGTAGTGAGAACGAGGGTATTTCATTTGCACCACCATTGCCTCCAAATACCGTTCTTATAACAACTCTAGACGTAACTGATAATTCTATTAATTCAATGCCTGGTGAAATTGGCATCAATAATTTTATCCCCTTAGCTGGAACTAATAAGATTACCGGTGATTTATTATCAAAAAAAAAAACGTTTACAATTGGAAATAGTGATTTTCAAATTGTTGCTAATTCTGCTGGAGAAGATCCAAGTTTTAGAATAAACGATACAACTAATGGAAACAGTTTACTTACATTAAAAAAAGATAAAGCTGCTTTTAATGTTAATGGTTCATGGTTCACTTTTGAAAATGATCATTTATACATTTGGGATAAGAATAACCGGCAACACGTGATTGGAGGTGGCGAATTTACTTCTCGAGGTAACAAAAAATTTGTTGTACATCAAAATACTAGAATTCATGGTGTCACTTATCAAGAAGATGATAAAACAGCTAATTCTTGGTATGATATAACTATACCAAATTTTGCTAATTATTTTAGCAGACTGCAACTTCCAAACACTAACGGAACAGTTAGGAATCTTCCCACTAATATTAATGGACATTATGCAGATAATACAGGAGCTGTAAATATTAAAGAAACATTTCCGGATAGGGCTAGTAAGGGTGTTTTTAATTATACAGAGTCAGCTGATTTAGCCATAAATATTATTGATATAGATTGTGAAACCATTTTTGTTATTAATGCATCAAAATTAAGTTCTTTAAAATTTCCTGAAGGCTCATTGTATGATGGTAAAGTCATTCGAATTGTAAATATGCGTCCTGGAATTTTGGAGTTAAGACATTTACACAACTCTCCTCAAATCGCATCTAAATTCGAGTTTTTCGATAATACTAATTATACCATGTATCAGTTCGAAACGCTTAGTTTATTTTTTGACAGGGGAGTATTTAAATATTTAGACACTAATAGGCAAAATCAAGGAATTCGTCACGTGAATTCTTCTGTTTATTATGCTCCGGCAAGTGTTCATGGAGCAACTTTATATATCAGTACTAACTGTAATTTATTTATTCCATCTCCATCAGATGCTACTAAAGAATTTAATTTTACTATTATAACAGCATCTGGAGCAACGGCTGTATTAATAACTTCAGGTTGGACTGTGGTTGCTCCGACAGGACTTAAATTAGGACCGAGTAAATCGGGTTTTATTGGTAGAGTTGGTAGTACAAGTACTGTTCTGGTAAAAGGAGAATTTACAAATTAAGATATGAGTGCAATAAGAAACATGATACTTAGCCAGGGAAAAGGCGGAACTGCTTTGGTAATAACATATCAAAGTAGATCGTACGCTTCCCTTGAACTTGGGATGTCAGAAATGATGGAGATATATTATAGAGGAGATGGGCCTTTCTTAGTTACTTGGTATAGAAATGGAGTTATGGTTGAAAGTAGATCCGGTGTATCCACTTTTACTACTTCATTTACTGCTAGGGCTGAATATATGACTAGTGTATCGTATAGAGTAGAAGTCATTGATTTACATGGTGGTAGGGTTTCGACTAATTTTATAATTTCAAATGGAGATATGGATGCTTAATAAAAATTAAAAATATGTATATACTTGAATCGAATCGTGAACTTATTTATGATGCTTTTGATGAAAGAAAGAAAGCAATAATTCAAATAAGAATGTACCCACTAATTAAACTGAATGAGCTTAAAAAGTATCAGATTAATATTGAATATTTTAAAGTTAATATTGATGAAACGGGTTTCAGAACTTATGAACTCTTGAGAGTTCGTGAACCAAAGTTCTTAACTTATTTAGAGGTAGATAATCAAAGAATTGAATTTAAAGGCGGTGAGCAAGTTACAAGTGAAGAAGAAGATTTTCTTTCAGAACAAATTCTAATTAGTGAAAACTCAATTAACCCTCCTTTTTTTAGTTCAGCCTCTGATTGGGAGCTATACAAAAGTGATGTTTTATCAGTTTAAAATTTAAAATTAAAGGCAGTGTTCAGGCTAAATAATACTAACCTTTAATATTTTTTTAATGAAAGATATCGATACCTTTCAGCTGTGTGTACATAAATTTTACACAACCGCAGTATTAGCTTTTACATCTTTACCAGGGATGTATATTACTTCATTTTCAGCCATTTTAGCATACTTTTTATCATTAAAAGTCTTATTTGCTATACTTGGACTTTTGTATGTTTTAGATTTCATAACAGGCTGTGCTGCCGCAATGAAGAAGTATAGAAAAGACTTTGGTGTGTGGTCCTTCAAGTGGTTTAGTTCTGAAATCTTTGCGGGAACTATAATTAAAGGCGTTTTCTATATGCTTTTTATTTTCTTCATTTTTATTATTAACGTATTAATCTATAAAAATCACATTCACATTTCTTTATTAAGTTCAGATCCATTTACCTTGGTTGAGATAGCAATTTTTGTGTGCATGATTCGAGAGATTTGGAGTATTCTATTTGAAAATTTTGAAAAGTTAGGATTTGACTTTCTGGGGCATATTGAAAAGATTGCTTCTAAAAGTTGGAAAATTATTAACAAAGTAAAAGGAAGTGCAAATGAATAAGCTAGAACCTAAGTATCAGTATTTACTAAAAGAATCAGCTCCAGCAATTCTGATTGAGACTTTAAAGGAATATGGTGTTAAAGAGGTTATTGGTTCAAAACATAATCCCAAAGTTCTTGAATATTTTAAGTCAGTGGGTTGGGGGCATATCAAAGACGATGAAACACCTTGGTGTGGAGCTCTTTTAGGGTATGCAGTTATAAAAGCGGGACTTGTGCCTCCGGTTACATGTATTCAAGCATTAAAATGGAATAATTGGGGAGTAAGACAATCTGTTGCTATGTTAGGGGATGTGTTAACTTTTTCAAGAGCAGGAGGTGGCCATGTTGGGCTTTATGTTGGAGAAGATGAAACTTGTTATCATGTTTTAGGAGGAAATCAATCTAATAGTGTTTGTGTTACTCGCATTCAAAAATCGAGGCTATCCCAAATACGAAGAACAAACTGGAAAATAGCACAACCTAAAAATGTACGAGTTATTGAATTAGGAGCTTCGGGTTTAATATCTAAAAATGAATTATGATGAAAAGCTATTTGTTATTGCTCTGTATATTGATTGCATCTTGTAGTTCACTTAGAAAATCCGACATTAAAAAAGATATTGCATTAGAAGAAAATTTCACTGAATATCGAATTAAGCGGGTAGGTGATACGGTTACATATATTGTTCCTAATGTGATTTTAAAAGACACGGTAGTTTATGCTTACAATAAACAGGGGACTACTCTTAAAACGACTTATGATGTTTCGGGTAAAGTTACTCAAGTTGATTGTTTTGCTTCTGCTTTTGAGGAGATGCTGAAGCGTTATGATAAATTAGCGTTAGACCGATCCATTGAAAAAACGGAAACAGAGCAAAATATTTTAAAACAATTTATTCCTTATTTCTTTTGCCTATTATTTTTGATCATCATAATTCTGCTAACTCTAATATATTTTAAAACAAAAAGGTAGTTTGATTTTAGAAGGTAAATTTTAACAAAAATAAAAGTTGAACATTTGTATATTATAATGTTTTTTAATGATATTTACTTTATGTATAATTAATACTTCAGCAGTTTTAAAAATAAGTTTGTGTGCAAATTGTGTGCAAATAAAAACAATAAAAAAACGCAACTTGTTATTTGTTAACGAGTTGCGTTTTTTGTCTGTGGAGCCGCTGAGAATCGAACTCAGGTCCAAACGAGCAATCAAAAAGCTTTCTACATGTTTAGTTTTTTATTTAATTTTCGACTTCGGGCTCGGAAAAAAACATCCACCAAAAGCTTAGCTTTATCAGTGTCAAAACGGATTTAAAGCTTTACCGTTTCTAGATTTACTTTTACGGTTCCTCTTAATCAAGCGCCATAAATCAAGGCTTTTGAGAGAAATCTAGCTTCCCTACCTGGTAGGGACTAGGCAATTCTTACTGTAATTCAGAATTAAGCAGCTAAAGCGTAATTGTTTTCGCCGTTTATAAGTTTAATTCATGATATTTACGAGCTGTGAATCAGCGCTCGACATGCTTACCATTTAATTCCACACCCGCTGTCAAAACCGATCGGCCCCAAACTTAGGTGTGAAAACACTAATGGAATGCGAAAGTACAAAAAAATCTGATTAAAAAAGACAAGCCTTAAAATTTATTTATTTGATTTTTTTGCTGTTTTTTTGTAATTTGAGCCCATGGCGCAAACTTTGCCATGTAACTTGTAATTAGAATCTATGAAATTTGGACTTATAAAAGAACGTAAAACTCCGCCAGATCATCGCGTAGTTTTTTCTCCCGAAGGGTTAAAACGTTTAAAAACAACCTATCCAGCTGTTGGAATTGCGGTTGAAGCTTCTGAGGTTAGAGCATTTTCTGATCAAGAATATCAAGATGCCGGATTTCAGGTAGTAACCAATTTAAACGATTGCGATGTACTTTTTGGTGTTAAAGAAGTTCCTGTTGATGCTTTAATTGCAAATAAAACCTATTTGTTTTTTTCTCATACCATAAAAAAGCAGCCGTACAATCAAAAATTATTACGCGCTTGTTTAGATAAAAACATTACGCTAATCGATCACGAAACGCTTGTTGATGCCGATAATGTGCGTTTAATTGGTTTTGGGCGCTATGCTGGTATGGTTGGCGCGTACAATGCTTTAGCCGCTTTTGGCAAAAAATACGATTTATATAATTTGGTACCTGCCACAAAATTGCATGGTAAAGAGGATTTGATAGAACGTTTAAAACGTCCGTTTATTCCACCAATTAAAATAATTGTAACGGGTAAAGGTAAAGTAGGAAATGGTGTGCACGAAATTTTAAAAGGAATGAAAATGAAAGAAGTTTCGTCTGATGCTTTTTTAAACAAAACCTTTACGCATCCTGTTTTTTGTCAAATTGATGTTTTAGATTACAACATTAGAAAAGACGGTCAAAAAATGGGCGTAACCGATTTTTATAATCATCCTGAAGATTACGTTTCTGACTTTGAAAAATTTACAAAGGTTGCCGATATATTTATTGCTGGTCATTTTTACGGAAACGGAGCGCCAGCTATTTTAACACAAGCCATGTTAAATGCACCCGATTGTAAAATTAAGGTAGTTGGTGATATATCTTGTGATGTTGATGGGCCAATTGCTTGCACTATTCGTTCTTCAACCATTGCCGAGCCATTATATGGTTACAACCCAAGCACCGGAAAAGAAGTTCCTTTTGATCATCCGGCTGCAATAACCGTAATGGCGGTAGATAATTTACCTTGTGAATTACCTAAAGAAGCCAGCGACGGATTTGGAACCATGTTTTTAGATCATGTAATAGAATCTTTTTTTAATGATGATAAAGACGGAGTTTTAGCTCGTGCAGCTATTACTAAAAACGGAAAATTAACCAAACGTTTTGCTTACTTGCAAGATTACGCCGACGGAAAATAAACTAAAAAGAGCTGAAATTTCAGCTCTTTTTTTATGTCATATATTAAAATGTAAGAAATTGCGTTGTATTTAAACAAAATAATAAATACAAAACCATGTCCCACGGAAAAATAAGAGCCGAAAAATCTTGCGAAAACTGCCACGCCTATGTACCAGATCGGTATTGTTCGCATTGTGGTCAAGAAAACGTTACAACCCGACAACCTTTTTACTATTTGTTAGCTCATTTTGTTGAAGATTTTACGCATTACGATAGCGGATTTTGGCAAACCTTAAAAAATATTTTTTGTAACCCCGGCTATTTAACCGTGCAATATTTAGCAGGTAAACGTCAGAGCATGGTAAATCCGGTTAAACTCTATATTTTTGTGAATTTTATTACCTTTTTTATATTAGCTGTCTTACCTAATAAAGAACTTACTTTGCAAAACGACCCCAGCAAACAAGTTGTTAAGTCCGGAAGTTTAAATGTAGTAATTCAGGTAGATAAATCTAGCACACAAACTAAAGAAACGGAATTGGATTACGATAATATTGTTTACGAATCGGATTTTGAAAAAATGGTTTTAGAGCCGTTGTACAACAAAAGTAAAGAACTTAAAAATAAGCACATTTCTACCGACGAATTTTCTGAGAAATTTTCGCACAATATGTTAAGTTTAATACCTAAAGCGTTGTTTTTGTACATGCCATTTTTCGCCTTTTTACTGTGGTTGTTTCACAACAAAAAAAAATGGTGGTATTTTGATCATGGTGTATGTTGTCAAAAGAATTGAGACACTTTGTTTAAAAAAATTAAGAGAGCGTTTTTGTTTTATAAATGTATTATTTTTTCTTTAAAATACAGTTGTTTTCTTTTTGCAAAAGTTTGATTTTTAATTATTTCTCTTTGTTTTAAAATTTGGTCTGATCTACCAAAGTACACATCTGCAGGTGTTAAATTATTTATAGCCTCATGATACCTACTGTTGTTATAATTTTCTACGAACTTTTCTAATGCTTGTATTAATTCTTCAGGATGGTAATAATGATCTAATTTCATAACGTTTTTCATTGTTCTGTGGTATCTTTCAATCTTTCCCTGCGTTTGTGGGTGTAGTGGTTTACCTCGAATATGTTTCATTTTCTGCGTGTTTTTTAAGTAATCACTCAGTTCATTTGATACGTAGCACGGTCCATTGTCAGAAAGCAACTTAGGCTTTTGTTTGGTTTTTAACTTTGCCTTTTCAATAGCCGTTTTGACGGTTCTTTTTACATCTTCAGCCTTCATTGAGCTGCATAACTCCCAATGAATGATATAGCGGCTGTAATCGTCTAAAATTGTACTTAAATAATACCATCCCCAACCAATTATCTTAAAATAAGTAAAGTCAGTCTGCCACATTTGATGAACAAAATTAGTTTTATCTTTAAACTCATTCGCGGCTTCAATTAAAATATGACTAGGGGCTGGTAACAAATCTCTTTGTCTTAAAATGCGATAAACACTCGATTCTGAAATGTAGACGCCCAACTCATCGGTCATTTTAAAAGCTAATTCTCTAGCGGATAACTCTGGATAATCCAAGGCTAGCTCAACTAGTACATCTTTTTGTGATTCAGGAATACTGTTCCATTTTCGATATACGGTCTGATGCTTGGGTTCAAGTCCTTTAAATCCATTTTCCAGGTAACTCGCATACCATTTGTAAAAGGTACTTCTGGCAATACCAAACTCTTGTAGGGTCCGCTTTACGCCAATTTCTGAGCGAGTAACTATTTGGATTATTTCATATTTTTCACTAGCTGTTAATCGCATGTATCTCCCGAATTTATTTTTTAATCCAACGAATCCGAGGTTTTTTTTACAATATCATAACGAACCACTAAGTCAGCTATAATTTCTTTTAAACGCAGGTTTTCTTTACGCAAATCAGAAACTTCATCACTAGTTGCTTCACGTGTAATATCGCCAGATAACCTTTTTTTACCTGCTTCTAAAAACTCTTTATTCCATTTATAGAATTGAGATTGAGAGATGCTATACTTTCGACATAACTCTGATACAGAGATTTCGGCTCGCAAGGCTTCCATAACGATTAAAATCTTTTGTTCTGCTGTAAAGATTCGACGCGTGTTGTTGCGAATATCTTTTACAAACTTTTCTGGAGTTTTCTTTTTAGATGTAGCCATAATTAAAAGTAATGTTTTTCGTTTAAACACTATCTTAACTTTTCTATTTTATGTGTCCACTTTTTGCTGACGATTTACACCAACGTAGTTTAACATGGGTGTAACATCGGTATAATTTTTTATAGAGTTTGCTCGGTCTTTTGCGTAAAAACCAATAGCTTCTACTTTGTATCTTTCTTTATCAAAACCTAGTTTAGTTCCGTAGCCATACCGCTCATAGACCGCAGGTAAGCCTATACTATCATTCGCTTCAACAGCTTTTAGTAAACGACCTCCCATAGCACTATATTTAAAAGCTCCACGTGGTGTTAACTCAACTCCAAATCCTCTAAAAGGATGGCCGTTTAAAGTGTAAGGAGAAAATGTCATGGCGTTATCTCCAATATATGCTTTGATCCATTTGTACTTCGGCGTTAGACTAAACCTATTAAAATCAAAAGGAACCTTATAGTTAAAGGCATCATTTTGATTCGTTATGGTATAGTTAAATGGCATACTAAAGGTTAGCATACTAAAGTTAATACTTCCTGTAAGCATGTAGGTAAAGGGTTCTCTACTTTTATCTGTATTTGAATTGTAATACATGGCGTTAGCATTAACACCTCCATTTACTCTTAACTTCGTATCCTTTGCAATTGCTTCAAAATCTAGATGTTGTGCTTGTATGTGTATTGATAAAAAGGCTAGAAATAGGGCTAATAGACTTTTGTATTTCATGGCTGTTTTTGAACTTTTATATCACATATTAAATAGGACTCATTTAAAGCAGTGCTTACAAATTGTTTAATTTTAATAGCTCCTTTACGTCCGTCTTGAGTTTTAAAAAGTACAATACGTGGCAATTGGTTGTTAAACTGTTGCTGCCCAGCAATAGAGTAGGGAATGTTTAAGTTTTGCAGCGGAGCCTCGGTTGTCATCGCATCAAAATCAGCTTCAGTAAAGTCAAGACCACAGTTGCAAATGTCTTGTGAGTTTATAAACCAAGTGTCTGTGGCATTGGGTATAGGGGCAAAACCATATTGCGCCACTTGAGTGGGCGATATAAATTTATTGTAAGTAAATGCATTGCTTTGTCCTTGATACACAAGGTCTATATACGGAGCTATTTCGCTAGTAATTTCATTCGCTGTAAAACTTCTGCGCAATTTGGTTGAGTAAAAAGCACCAATAGTATTACTATTGTGTGCATAGTTTACGCCTAATTTCACGTTTTCTAATACATATATCCCTGTATTAGCCTGTATGGTAACTTGTTTTTGTAAGCTTTGAACTTTTTTACCGTTAGAGGCATGTAAAGTTATAGTATAAGTTCCTGGTTGGGAATAGGTAACCTCTGGTTGAGCAATTGTAGTACTATTTGCTGTACCACCGGGAAACTCCCATTGGTAGCTAATTGCATTTTCGCTTAGGTTATTTAAAAATAGCTTTACCGGTGCTTGGTAATCATAATCAGTTGGGGCGGTTTCCCAGGCAAAATCAGTACGTATGTTGTCGCGTACGTAAATGGTATCTGTTTTTGTTTCGGTTTCAAAACCATTAAATACCGCTAGGGTTACCACATGAGCTCCCGGATTAGGGAAAACTACAGCAGGCGGATTAAAAGTAGTAGATTCACTAGGTTGCCCACCATCAAAGGTCCATTTATAAGTTAGCCCTTCACCTTGGGTAAGGTTGGTAAATTTTACTGTTACAGGTGGGTAGGTACTGTCTATAATTTCTTTTGTAAAATTAATTGAAATAGCATCTTTTATAACTACACTTTGCTCATAGCTATCCGTTTCCCCATCTATATTAGTTACGGTTAACTTTATTTTATAGGTACCCGGTTGGGTATATAGTATTTCGTCCGGATTTTTTTGTGTGGTTTGCTCTGGTGTGCCGCCCTCAAACTCCCATAAATAGGTTTCGGCTCTTTCAGATAAATTAGTAAGTACTATATACACAGGTACCGACTCGTCTGCATTTTTAAAAGCTGTTGTAAATTTTGCTACTGCTGGTACGTAGGACTCTTGATAGCAACTTTGTAATAAAAAGCACAGTATAAAGGCTTTTAATACTATTTTCATAATTTTTAATATGTTTATTTAGCCGTTGATAGTTATATGTTTTTAATGACTGCCTCGTAAATTCTGTACAAGGCAATTTGGACTGTGATGTTAGATTTTCTATTTAATGTACGGGTTAAAACTCTGTGTAATTGCGTATCTAAAAGATTGCCTTTTAAACAAATAATTTTATAAATAGGTTCTACTGTTTTTAAATGTTCTTTGAGCTTTTCGTAGTATGGAAGCCAATCAATTCTACTTTCAGTACTGAATATTTCGTCACAATACGCTATCTTATTATTATAATTTATATCGTTACATAGTTTTGATATAATTAACCCACGAAATTGCGCATCTAATGAACCTGATTAGATACCATTATCTCTATCTTGCCAAGTTTTACCTTCTGCTCGCAATTCATCCATTTTTTTTAGAATATTGGGTTAATAATTTTGATCTAAATATTCTTTAATTGAAATAAAGGTTTTTAAATAACTAGCTAACTCTGGCATTTCACCACTTAAATATCCTTCTAAACGATCTTTATACATTAAATAAAATGAATCATAACTTGAACTCTTAGAAAGTTTTAAAATAATTAAGGCTTTATAGTAGGTTTGACCAGGTATATAGTCTGCCCATCTCATCCAATCAACTACATTTATTATCTTTTCGTTTACATCTTCTACCGTTTTTATCTGCTCGAAAAAGGGTAACACCCTTTGGCTTATATACGGAAGCAATATATTTTTCACCTCCTCTAAATCTTTTTCACTCTCTATATATTTATGCTTTAATGCCAATAGCTCCTCCTCATATAAATCATAGTCCGGCAAACTATGTACTGTATAATGCTCATTGTTATCGTTTGCTATAAACTTAAATAGTATATCATTTACCTCTTGAAAACTTATTCGATTATACAAAGATGTTCCAACTAAAAATTTATTGTCATTCATTCTATCGTTAGAGCACAAATAGCTTGTTTCATATTTTTTATTATTCATATAAAAATCAATACAACCATTATATGGAAAGGGTTGACCGTCGTCAAAACCTAAATCACAAAAATATTGTTTGATAAAATCATAAAAACTTTCTATTGAATATTTCATACTATAAAACTTTGGCGATATTATCATTTTTATACAGCTTTAAAAAAGATTGTTTATTATTAACAGCTACATTTTTTCCAAAATCTGTCAATTTATTACCTATGATAGGATCAGATGGCACACTCTTCACTTTCCACCCACTCATTTTCTGTGCTGCTGTTTGGTTTTTGGTCCAACCGGTACTAGCAGATAATTTGGCATCTACAATAATGGTTTCTAAATGTTTAATTCCTGTTACTGGATTTTGTACTTCTCTAACTAAAACAAAATCGGGTATCCAATAGTTACCTTGGCTTATACAATCACTTTTTAGGCAAAACTGTACTTGATGATAAATACTATAAGTTTCAAATTCAGGAATATTTCTCGATAATTCTTTATAGGCAGCAGAATTTTGATTTGAAAGTTGTTCTTTCATAAGTTTACCCCATGCATTACCTGCTTCTCGACTTTCTCTAAATGCAGCCATATTTTCACCACGCTTAAGCCATGCTACAACTTTATCATTTGCAATTTCATTTGCTTCTAGCATTTCTGCAAGTATTTCTTTTTCATTAACTGATAATATCCCGTCTTTATGTGCCAAAAAACCTTTTACTTCTAAAATATTTTCAGGATTATTAATGTAGTTTCTAAAATTTATGTCATCGCAATCGTCTAAAAACTTTGTGAGTGTGCTACCAGCTTTGTCGTCTGTAAACGCAACTATATATTTACGTACTTCGGGGGTTAAACCGTCTAAAATTTTTAAATATTTAGGATTAGTTAGTACATATTTACTTCCGTTTTTATATAAATCGTCGTAAATATCAAGCGCATTATCGTTATTGTTTATAAAATTTTTAAACTCGGGTGTGCCTTTATCAAGATCTTGGATTAATGCATCGAGTGTGCAACCTTGTGCATTGAGATTACTTGTAATTAAATGAATAATTACAAGCAATAATAGATGTATATATTTTTTTAGTTGCATAAAATTTTGTTTTTTGTTTTACTATTTTTTCTAAACTTTAGCCATGCATTAAAAATTTCAGAATTTTCTTTATTAAGGTTGTTTAAAATATTTGTACCTCTGTTATTAAAATCTTGTAAAAACATTTTTTTCAATTCTTCTGTTTCTAAAGATTTGAAATGCGGAATGTTTTTTAAATCGTCACTTATGTTTAAGCGACTTTTCACTTTAGAAAAATAACTTTTAACTTCATTTTTAGCTGCAATATTATTTATTCTGTTAATATCATCGTCTAAAGTTGTAATTAAATTATCAACTTTTTTAAATGAGGTTAGTATTTGTGGGGCCGATGCTACTATCGAAAGCATTTGTAGTTTAAAACGGGCATCTGGAGACAAATAGTCTTCATTAATTAATTGACTTGTGATACCCATTGTTGAACCTGCAATATCTGAAATAACAATAGCTTTACGTATATAATTACCTGCAGTAAAAAGTACTTTAACTTCACCAATCCCAATGACAAATGTTGCAACATCAACTGCGGTCCAAATTGATTTTTCTGTTACTATATCATTGTTACTCGAACTTAAAGCAAATGCTTGTATGGCAGGTATTTCTAAAACTTGACCTTGTTTAAAGTTTTGATCGGCAAACGTAAAACTACCAGAAACATAAACAACTACCTTTTGATTATAATCAACTTCATTACCTTCCAATGATAATTTATTTTTACTCGTAAATTTTGCATTCAAATTATCAAATTTTAGCATATCTGACTCCAGTTTTAACATTGAATCACTATCTTTAAGTATACCATCAGATTTAAGTAAGTTTTCTTTTTTAAGCTCTTTCAAATTATTTGTGTAATGAAGTTGTCCACTTAGCCACATAATAATGTTGTAGATAGTTTTATTTGAAAGTTTATCAGAACTTGTTATGTTTTTAAACCCAATAGTTTCTAAAGTTGCTACAATACTCATATCTGTTTTATCAAAACTAGAAAGAAGCTTAATGATAAAATGATCATTATTTGTATAACCTACTGTTTGTAAGCTTGTATTGGAACAACTAAAATAAGTGGTTATGATATTTAATCGTTTGCTTTTCTCAACTTCTTTAAGAGTATTACCATTTTCATTGATGTTAATGTGGTTTACTATTTCACTGATTTTGTTACAGTCTATATTTGAAATTGAATTCCAGAAATTTTCTTTTTGCGACTTTTTAGTTTGAATATAATTTTCAAATTGATTTTTAAAAACTGTTACAAATTCCAATAAATCAGATTGATACTTAGCTTCTGTACTCGGATTGTCTTTAAGATATTTTGACCATTCAAAATATTTATGTAGATCAAATGGCATAAATTCTGTTCGACTTTGATCAGAACAACTTATTGAAAAGCGACCCGGTAAAATCCAAGACCATTTTTCTGCCAAACTTGGCTTATTTACAGAACAAGTCAGATTACCATAACCATAAAAAGTTGCATTTTCATATAATAATTTAATTTTATCACCTTGTGTAAATTGATTGAATAGTTCTTTATTTTGAATTCTTAATTTAGAAATTTCAAAAACTATCTCATAGTTTACCAATGTTTCGCAATCATCGTTTAACATCTCTGTGAACACATCTATATTTGTTGAATTGATTGATTGATCAATAGAAGACAATAGAGTTTCTAAGGCAACTTTTAAATAATTTTCTTGAACATCATCATACTTCCCTTTAATTAAACAATTGGTTACATTCCATTTATTTTGATTACTGTTTATTTTTGACATTTGGAAAGATAAGGTTTCAACAAAGTCATTTAGATTATTGTCACCGAAAATTCCAATTTTTGCATTGCTTATCTTTTTTAATGCACGTTTTAGCTTTGCATTGCCATTTGCAGAAAAGAATTGGTAAATTTTTTCGTAGTTTTGCTCATAAACAGCATTTAATATTTTAACAGTTGCAAATTCTTTATTATTATCAAACAAATTAGATAAGTCTTCAATTAAGATATCCAAAATCCATTCTTGCATTTCGTAATCTAATTGAGCTAAATAGCAATAATCCGTTGTAAGTATTTCGTTAACAATATTATCTAAATTTTTTACATCTTTTAGATTGCTAAATTTAGCTTTAACTTTATCTATTTCAGATACACTCATATTCACACATTTGTTTTTATATCTGAAATTTCCTATCTGGATATTATTAACCTCACAAGGAATATTTCCTACAAGTACTAATTTATTCAATGAAGCTGATTTTGTCGCCTTATTCATTTCAGTTACAAAAGTTTCTTTCATGCTTTTTATTGCTTCCCAAGAAATAGAATAATTTAAATTATATCCACAACCTTGTCCTGTATACCAGTATAAGTAAACAATGTCTGTATCCTTAATATCCTTCTTAATAGGTATATTTAAACTATCATTATCATTATTAATATATTTTTTTAATTTATCGTTCCATTCATAAGTTTTGTTGTCTTTTTCTATTCCATATACAGCTCCATTATATCTTCTTTCAATTTTTAGATCATATGCATAAGTACTTGAACCACTATATAAGAATGGTTCCCAGTCAGGTGTTAAATGAATTTCACTAAACTCCCCATCACTCTGACTTTGGAAGGCATACAATTTAAACGCAGGATCGTTAATTTGTTTCCAATCGGTAAAAAATAACTCCGTGCCCTGTGCATAATCCATTAAATTTTGAGTTGCTCCTTGGTTTACGCCTTTGTTTTTGTATTTTTTAAATGGATGTTCTAACTTAAAGGCTCCGTGTGCTAACTCGTGTGCAATAGTTGTTGGTTGTTGGTCAAACACAAAACCAAACTGTCCGTTTAATTTCATATAGCCACTTTGCCCAGTACTGGATACTTTATCGGTTACAAAAATGTAATAAGCCTCTTCTATATTATTTATAGATTTATAATCGCTAATAATTTTACTTTGTATTGGGCTATATTTAGACAAATCGCCAAACACATCTTCTGTTGGAAGCACTCCTCCAACTAAATAGTTGTTAATGCCAAATTCTGGAACTACCTCAATATCTATATTAATAGCTAATTGGTTGTATATAGCTTTAATTTCATCAATTTGCTTATCTGAAATAGATACTCCCTCTGTAGGGATTAATTTTAAGTTTACCGTTTTAGGTGAAACATGGACTAAATTAAAGACACCAGCAATTTTGTATTTATCACCTTGTTTAATGGTAGCTTGTACCTCTTCGATTGCAAATTTTTGAGCTCCTTCTAAGTTTAATACAAAATCATTACCTATCCTATCGGCTTTAATTTCAACACCATTTTGAGTTTTAAAGAATAAACTATCGGCATTTATTTTACTGTCGGCAATAGTTACTTTTGCTAATAGTTTATCGGTTAATCCGTTTGGTACGGCTTTAAATGGCACAAATGTATCTCCAATTTTTTTATAATCACTGGTTAGCTCTTTGTTATAAGCCACTGGGTCAAAAGCGTATTGCGTATCGTTATTTTTTTCGAAAACTACACGAATTCCTTCGGCGGTATAAGCAATAGCTTGTCCGTTTTTATTTACACCATCGGTATTTTCTGGTGTTGGTTTTCCGCCTTTAGCAGTGTCAAAAGGTCCGGTTACCTTACCATTGGCATCTACATAATAATTTTTATTATCTGAGCCTGTTATAATCGTGTCTTTACCACCTGGAAAGGTTTCGGTTTGCCCATTTGGTCCTGTAACTATAATTTCACCATTTTCAAAATCAATAGATTCTATAGGGAAATTAACTGCAATATCTTGTTGGTTCACATCCCATAAATCATCTATAAAATCAACATTTCCCCAATTAGGATCGTAGGTAGTTTCTACCACGCCATCAAGCATTTGGTAGTCAGCGTTAATACGAATGTTAGTAAAAGTTACTCCAATTCGAGTGTCAGCTAAATATGGGACTTGTATGTATCCTGAGCCAGAAAACATACCATTACCACCTTGAACATCTAAAACCTTAACAGGAAAGTCGCCAGCCATAAACGTTTCGTTAATAACCATAGCTCCTAAAGGTTGCTGATTTCTAATTTCTATTGTGGGTACAATACCACAATTGTATGCTGTTGCTTTTTCGTTTTTATTAATAGTAAAGGTTTGTATACCCGAGTATGTATAACTTTGTGTTATACCATACTGGGTTGGTTCGCATGTAGCACCTACTCTAAATTCATACGTATAACCAGGCTCTAAATCTGTTAGTAAAGTTTGCGTATTTACGGTATAGGTATCAAACCACTGTGCGTTTGGAGTGTTTGCTTTTTTGTATTGAATATGGTAACGTTGTTGGGCATTTATGCCGTCCCACATAATTTTAACTCGGTTGTTGCCTTGTTGTTCACTTAATAAATATTTAGGAGCTTCACAAGTACTAGCATAGGTAAAATAGTTAATTTGGCTGTATCCGTTATTTTTAAATACATTGTTTTCTGCCAAGCCATTAGTTGATATAGCTTTTATGCGCCAAGCGTATCTTTTTCCTGGTATTAGTGTAGGCTTAGAAAGATCGTAAAGAAGGTTTGTTGTTCTAAGGTCTTCCTCTTTATATAATAATCTACTGGTCTCAAAAGCAAAAGCAGGGTCAAGTGTTGCATTTAAAATTTCTTTAATTTCAAAAGTATAAGAAACATTTGTAGCATTTAAGTGGCGTGGTGTCCACGAAAAGTTAATATTGGGAAAAGTAGTACTAGCGATTTGTTCGTTGTTAGCCGGTAGGTTTAGCTGTGGTGGATCGTTTAACATTAAGTACATGGTGGCACAACTGTTTTGTGATAGCCATTTACGTGTTGCTAAATCATAAACCTGAAAGCAAATAGTGTACAAACCATCTGGCAAGGGCTCACTGTACTGTGTTGTACTTAACCCCTGTAAATTTTGAAAACGGAAATAGCTAGATAACTCATTACTGCTTAAATTGTTAATTTCACCGCCATTAATATAGATAGGTAATGTGCCCGATAATAAAGTAGTACTTTGTGCCGTAATTCCGTTACCTTGTATTTTTAAAAAAAGTTGTACTTGTCTGTTTTGTACAGCAAGGTCTGTAGTAATAAGTTGTAAATTAATACGATTAACTAGTGGATTTGAATAATCTGATATTTTATTACTATACGGACTATATACGGTTGGAATTGCTTGTACAGGATATATTTGCGCACAAAGAGTTTGGCACAAGCATACAAATAACAAAACTATAATTTGTTTTATATATCGGGTCATTCTAAAAATATTAGTAGATAATTATTTTTTTAGTTAGTGTTTGAAATGTTGTTTCTAATACTAAAATATAAGTACCAGCACTTAATTGCGTATTGTAGGTAATTAGGTGTTTGGTAGCAGTTACAGATTTTTTTTCAGCTTGTGCCAGTTGTCCTGTGACTGTGAATAAACGTAGTTTAATAGCAGCCTCTCGTTCTAATTCTACTTTTACCTCAAAATTACCATTATTGGGATTTGGTGCTACAATAAACTCTTTAACAAAACTTGCATTGGTGTTATCTGGATTATATGAATTGCTATTCGCTTCTACAATAATTTCTTTATTATAAATCATATAACAATCGCCCTGAGTTTGTCTCAAGGTAATATTGTATGTACCAACTTTACTGAAATTAAGAGTGATATAATCGTTATTTTTATTGACAATTTTAATTTCAGGTGAATTAACCTGCCAATCTGTTGTTTGGCCTTTGGGATTACTCACATTAACCAAAATCACATCTTGATTTACATATGCTTGAGTAGTGAGTAAAAATTCAGCATCAATTTCAACGTCTGAATAGTTAACTTCAATAGAATCTGTAATAACACATCCATTTGGTGTAATGGCAGACACAGTGTATTTATTTGCATAGTTTACTATAAGTTTAGCTGAGTTTGATACTACATAACCAAGACTATTCCTCCATTCATAACTAACATTTTCAGAATTATAAATTGTTGCATCTAATTCAAGGGTCTGACCCAAGCATAATGTTCTGTCTGGCCCTAAATCAATTTTAAGTTTTTCTGGGTTAGCTATTGTATAATTGTATACATAGTTACAACCTTGCCCGTCTGTAATTGTTACTTGATAGGTTCCTGCTTTTAAATTTGTAATATCTTTTGTCGTTTCACCAGTATTCCATAAGTAAGTATACGGACCAATAGAGCCATTAACTTCTAGTTTTATTGAGGCATTTATTGCATCATAACATGTTAAAGGTGTAATAGTTTCTAGTACTGTTAAATCAACAGGTGCTACTATTGTAGTTTTCCCTTGTACCATACAACCTCTGGCATCAGTTATAGTTACAAAATAGTTCATTGGAACAGCATTTGTGATTTCTTCTGAGGTATCACCAGTTGTCCATGAATATGTGTAAGGTGCAGTACCTCCGGTTACAAAAGCTTTTATTTTACCATCATTACCTTTGCAGGTTACTGGTGTGATTTGAAAGTCTACTTGTAATTGTTCTGGTTGTTGTAAATAATAAGTTACATCAGTTGGTGTAACTAAACTATTGTTTTGATATACACCAATTACAACGCCATTGGCATCTTCGACATTCGCAGCATAATTCCCGTCTGAAAGTAATGAAATTGTAGCGTCAGTATTAACTAAGGTTTGCCAAGTACCAGTAGGATTTTGTTTTTTCCATATATATTTATAAGGTTTACCTGAGTTAGCACTTCCAGTAAATGGAGTTCCTCCTGTAACGTTTACTTTTAACACACCATCTTGAGATTCGTCTCGTTGACCATCATATGGATTTAAATCAGTTTCATCACCGTATTCATTTGCGACATGACATGAGATAGGTCTAATAAGTTCAATAGTTGCAACTAAAGGTTCGGGTTGTGTGATTTCAACAAAATCTTCAATTATTGTACAGTTTTCATTCGTAGTTGCATTATCATAGTTTTTATCTCTAATGCTTAAATAATATTTGCCAGCAGGAATATTTTCGAGACTAATATAAAATGAGCTAGAAATATATTGCCCCGTAGCTGGTAAAACTGCTCCTTGTTCGTTTTTCCACTCAAACCAATAAGTATTATCGTTAAAAGGTGTACCTCCATTTACCATGGTGACTATTTTTCCGTTTGTTGCACCATAAAATGTAGGTTTTTGTGTTTGTGTATATGTTAATTCTAAAGGACTTTGCGGGGCATTGATGACTACTTTTGGATCTTTTACATTGCCTAAACTGACGTTGTTGTTTTCAATGTTTTGTACACGAGCTACGCAATGATTGCTATCGCGAACCATGATTTTATATTGTCCTGCGGATAAGTTTTTAATGAGTTGGGTAGAGGTAGAATCATTTGAAAAAGGAATCCAATCACCATCATTAATTCTGTACTCGTAACCTCTTTTAGTTCCACCAGTAGCCGAAACAGTTATTTCTCCATCAGCCCCTCCATAACACCATACGTCAACTTTAGAAATTGTGAAGTCAACAGGATCATGCCTTAAAATTTGAAATTCATATGGGGTAACAGTTGTTTCTGAATAAGTATTTTTATTGTCACCATATTTGCCTATTATTTGCAGTTTATATTCTCCTGTTGAAAGCCCTTCAATTAAAAAGGAATTGTCATTATTTAATGATGAAATATTAGGTATACTAATGTTTGCCGTTGAATTATTTTTATTAATAATACTTAAATTAATAGTCTCATTTATTGAGTTGTTTAGAGGACGGTCAAAAAATACACGAATTTGCCCATCGTTACTATCAAAACATGAGGTATAGCCTTTTTTATCACTATTTGATATTATTTTTGGTGCTGAGGGTAATATGGTATATTCAACAGGTTTAGATAAGACACTGTCTTCTTGACAAGACGAATATTGTCTAATAAAAATACTTTTTCCGATTAAATTTAACATTTTATCACCTAATATATCAAATGCAGATACATTTATAGCAGACAACCCATCATACTGTGGCAATTTGATGTAATCGACACCATTTATACTATACTCCCAATTGTATTCATTTGGTCTAAAATGTGTGTGTGAAACAATATTTGTTTTTACGTCCGTAATTAAAAAATTATTACCTAAACCATTTTCAACTATTTCTAATTTAGGTCTTATAAATAAAGTAAACTCAGAGTTCCATAAACCAGATCTATTACTACTAATATTTCTAAATTCATCAAAATTAAATTTTCTTGTATAACAAGAAGTATTCAAACCAGAATATATAGCTCCTTTGTTGTATGGCCGATCTCCTCTACAACTGCTATTAATTCGTCTTTCTGCAAAAAATATAATTCCAGATATATTAAATTCTGCACTGAAGGTAGATTTTGTTCCTTTGATATTTTTATCATTTTCTTTTCCAAAATATACTATTGGGGAATTTTCTTGATAAGCTTCTTTAAAAATTTTGATTGGGTCTTCTTCTTTACCATTTTTAGATAAAATTAAATCAATTTCAGCATTGCCGCAATGATGCTGTGTATTACCTCTTAGCCATCCTTCTAGGTATATTTCATATTGACCTATAGGTGAATTTTGTGCGTAAATTATATTGTTAATAAAAAAGAAAAGAAATAAAATTTTTTTCATAATTAATAAAGGATATTAACTTTTTCTCCCTTAACAGCCCTATTAGGAGTGATTGTAGGTAAAAAATGGTATTCGTATTCGGTGTTCATTTTTAAATCTTTATCAGTAACTGATACAAACTTAGCATCTAATACCTTCCATAGTGAAGGTTTTTCACCTTTTCTATTTTTATAAATTTGTATCTCCGTTACTTGGTAGTTGGTATTGTAATTCCAATAAAGTGTGGCTGTTTTACTTTCTCTATCAATAATAGTTTCTATATTTTTTAATACAGAAATAGGACTATTATTTACAGCTCTCAGTGTTATTGTTGAATTTTCTGTATTTGAGTATAAGCCTGATAGGTCTTTTGCCTGAATAAGATATTCATAGGTTACATCTGCTTCTGTTTGATTATCTGTGTGTTGGGTATCTTTATTACTTAAAACAGCAAGCACTGTCCAACGATTTTCACCTTTTACCCTACGTTTTAAGTAATATTTATCAACATCGTCACTACTACTAGTTATCCAAAAAAGTGTGTTTTTACCGTTTCTAATTTCGTAGTCTTTAAAAATAGGAGCAGTAGGAGGGAGTTTATCGGGTTTGTCAATAATCAGAATGTCTGAAAAATCAGAGCGATTGTAGCGTAAATCTTCAGCTAAAATTTTATAATATACTTTTTTGTTTGAAATGGAAAAACTTACAGTATCTGTTGTAAAGTTGGTAGTTATAACTTTGTTGAATATATCTACAAACTCTTCATTTTTTGCATTTGCTCTAAGTGTAAATCGTCAGCAAAAAGTGGACACATAAAATAGAAAAGTTAAGATAGTGTTTAAACGAAAAACATTACTTTTAATTATGGCTACATCTAAAAAGAAAACTCCAGAAAAGTTTGTAAAAGATATTCGCAACAACACGCGTCGAATCTTTACAGCAGAACAAAAGATTTTAATCGTTATGGAAGCCTTGCGAGCCGAAATCTCTGTATCAGAGTTATGTCGAAAGTATAGCATCTCTCAATCTCAATTCTATAAATGGAATAAAGAGTTTTTAGAAGCAGGTAAAAAAAGGTTATCTGGCGATATTACACGTGAAGCAACTAGTGATGAAGTTTCTGATTTGCGTAAAGAAAACCTGCGTTTAAAAGAAATTATAGCTGACTTAGTGGTTCGTTATGATATTGTAAAAAAAACCTCGGATTCGTTGGATTAAAAAATAAATTCGGGAGATACATGCGATTAACAGCTAGTGAAAAATATGAAATAATCCAAATAGTTACTCGCTCAGAAATTGGCGTAAAGCGGACCCTACAAGAGTTTGGTATTGCCAGAAGTACCTTTTACAAATGGTATGCGAGTTACCTGGAAAATGGATTTAAAGGACTTGAACCCAAGCATCAGACCGTATATCGAAAATGGAACAGTATTCCTGAATCACAAAAAGATGTACTAGTTGAGCTAGCCTTGGATTATCCAGAGTTATCCGCTAGAGAATTAGCTTTTAAAATGACCGATGAGTTGGGCGTCTACATTTCAGAATCGAGTGTTTATCGCATTTTAAGACAAAGAGATTTGTTACCAGCCCCTAGTCATATTTTAATTGAAGCCGCGAATGAGTTTAAAGATAAAACTAATTTTGTTCATCAAATGTGGCAGACTGACTTTACTTATTTTAAGATAATTGGTTGGGGATGGTATTATTTAAGTACAATTTTAGACGATTACAGCCGCTATATCATTCATTGGGAGTTATGCAGCTCAATGAAGGCTGAAGATGTAAAAAGAACCGTCAAAACGGCTATTGAAAAGGCAAAGTTAAAAACCAAACAAAAGCCTAAGTTGCTTTCTGACAATGGACCGTGCTACGTATCAAATGAACTGAGTGATTACTTAAAAAACACGCAGAAAATGAAACATATTCGAGGTAAACCACTACACCCACAAACGCAGGGAAAGATTGAAAGATACCACAGAACAATGAAAAACGTTATGAAATTAGATCATTATTACCATCCTGAAGAATTAATACAAGCATTAGAAAAGTTCGTAGAAAATTATAACAACAGTAGGTATCATGAGGCTATAAATAATTTAACACCTGCAGATGTGTACTTTGGTAGATCAGACCAAATTTTAAAACAAAGAGAAATAATTAAAAATCAAACTTTTGCAAAAAGAAAACAACTGTATTTTAAAGAAAAAATAATACATTTATAAAACAAAAACGCTCTCTTAATTTTTTTAAACAAAGTGTCTCAATTCTTTTGACAACATACAGCTCTAAGTACTCTATAGCCTGCTAAATCTTTTTCGGTATTAGGTTTCCAATTTAGTTTTACATAACCTAAACTGTCTATTTGTCCTGTTAAAGCTAATGGTTTTGATGGAGGAATAGTGTCTATAGGTTGTACTAAGGTACTTTGTGAAAAAAGTTTATTATTTTGTTGGTCTACTACAGCAACTTTGAAATAATTAGAGGCACTTAATCCTTTATAATGAAATTTTCTGTCAGATTTATTTATATGATGAGCTACGGGTTCGTAGTCTGATAAGTCTTTTTGGGCATAATGCAATTCAAAAGCATTAATATTTTTTTCTTCTTCCACAGGGAATTCCCATTCTAAAACCACTTCGTTAGAGTTTAGAATGGAGTAATCTATAATTCTTGGCGCAACTACTACTGATGCGACTCCTTGGGTTTGTATAATGTCAGAATACGGGCCTTTTTCTCCAAATGAGTTTATACCATATATTCTATAAAAATAGTTTTGATTATTTGCATCTATTTTATTTCCATAAAACATTTGCTTGTTATTTTGTAAATCGGAAGTGTTAATACTTACAATATTAGTTTGTGAAATAGGAATAAAGTCTTTGCCTTCATCCGAACGTTCTATCATATAAGCGCTATACACATTGTTTAAACGCTCAATACCCCAAGACAACATAATTTGTTTGTCATCTGGTATCGCTGTAAAGTCTGTTATTTTGGGTAATTCTTCATGATCTGATAATCCAAGCATGTAAGCTCCTGTATTAATATTTGGAAGATCTATAGCTTCGACCTGATATACATATACTTCATTAAGTTTCACTTCTTCATCTATAAAACCCCAACCTGCTTTCATAGCAGCTTCAAATGATAAATCGGCTGCAAATAAAGCAAATGAAAAACGTTGATTTAACTCATCTGATATGCTAACAATTTTTGTTAGGGTATCTTCATTTTCTTGACCTACTTCGAATGAGTCTCCGTATAAAGCTTGGGCTACAATGGCTGCATAATTATCCTTTTGTATGAATTCGACCCATTGTTCTAAAGGCTCTGCTTTTAAAATAGTTAGTTCTTCTTTTACAGGATTTGCAAGTAAAACACCATCTTTTTTGATGAGCATTTTGTTTAGTTTAAAACCAGTAGTATTTGCTTTTTGCCAATCAATAGGATTATTAACAGCCCATCGTAACATTATTTTGTCTTGCTGAGCACGTGCATTGACCTGAATCGCGCCATGTTGAGCACTTGATAGCGAACAAAAAAATAGTGTAAGAAATAAAACTATAAAAACAGTTTTTTGATGCATATTGAAGAGTTATCTTAAGTAGTATAATAATAAAGATGACGCCATATTCATATGGCGTCATTGTTATGTTAATTATTTCTTTTTAAAGAAAAATTTTAATTGCGTTACATTTAATTCAAATTCACCAGCTTCCCATCTTTTTAGCGGTCTAGTTAATTCTGCAACATCACCATTTATTTTAAGATCAAAAATAGTGTTATCTGGATCTTCTCCAGAAGGAAATATCAAAAGTTGATCATTTTCAATTTTCCACGTAAAGCTATCTTTGTTTTCTTCACAGTTGTTTTGATTGTCATAATAAACAATAAGACCGTTTCCATCCGGAAAATATTTGTAAATCGTCAGCAAAAAGTGGACACATAAAATAGAAAAGTTAAGATAGTGTTTAAACGAAAAACATTACTTTTAATTATGGCTACATCTAAAAAGAAAACTCCAGAAAAGTTTGTAAAAGATATTCGCAACAACACGCGTCGAATCTTTACAGCAGAACAAAAGATTTTAATCGTTATGGAAGCCTTGCGAGCCGAAATCTCTGTATCAGAGTTATGTCGAAAGTATAGCATCTCTCAATCTCAATTCTATAAATGGAATAAAGAGTTTTTAGAAGCAGGTAAAAAAAGGTTATCTGGCGATATTACACGTGAAGCAACTAGTGATGAAGTTTCTGATTTGCGTAAAGAAAACCTGCGTTTAAAAGAAATTATAGCTGACTTAGTGGTTCGTTATGATATTGTAAAAAAAACCTCGGATTCGTTGGATTAAAAAATAAATTCGGGAGATACATGCGATTAACAGCTAGTGAAAAATATGAAATAATCCAAATAGTTACTCGCTCAGAAATTGGCGTAAAGCGGACCCTACAAGAGTTTGGTATTGCCAGAAGTACCTTTTACAAATGTTATGCGAGTTACCTGGAAAATGGATTTAAAGGACTTGAACCCAAGCATCAGACCGTATATCGAAAATGGAACAGTATTCCTGAATCACAAAAAGATGTACTAGTTGAGCTAGCCTTGGATTATCCAGAGTTATCCGCTAGAGAATTAGCTTTTAAAATGACCGATGAGTTGGGCGTCTACATTTCAGAATCGAGTGTTTATCGCATTTTAAGACAAAGAGATTTGTTACCAGCCCCTAGTCATATTTTAATTGAAGCCGCGAATGAGTTTAAAGATAAAACTAATTTTGTTCATCAAATGTGGCAGACTGACTTTACTTATTTTAAGATAATTGGTTGGGGATGGTATTATTTAAGTACAATTTTAGACGATTACAGCCGCTATATCATTCATTGGGAGTTATGCAGCTCAATGAAGGCTGAAGATGTAAAAAGAACCGTCAAAACGGCTATTGAAAAGGCAAAGTTAAAAACCAAACAAAAGCCTAAGTTGCTTTCTGACAATGGACCGTGCTACGTATCAAATGAACTGAGTGATTACTTAAAAAACACGCAGAAAATGAAACATATTCGAGGTAAACCACTACACCCACAAACGCAGGGAAAGATTGAAAGATACCACAGAACAATGAAAAACGTTATGAAATTAGATCATTATTACCATCCTGAAGAATTAATACAAGCATTAGAAAAGTTCGTAGAAAATTATAACAACAGTAGGTATCATGAGGCTATAAATAATTTAACACCTGCAGATGTGTACTTTGGTAGATCAGACCAAATTTTAAAACAAAGAGAAATAATTAAAAATCAAACTTTTGCAAAAAGAAAACAACTGTATTTTAAAGAAAAAATAATACATTTATAAAACAAAAACGCTCTCTTAATTTTTTTAAACAAAGTGTCTCAATTCTTTTGACAACATACATGATTATTAAGTCAAATGCTTTTTTATTTAAAATAACTGTAGATATGCTAGTTTAATTCTTGTCTTTTAAATCTACAATTCAAACGAATTCTGATATATCATATCACACTTTTTTTCTTAATGCATATTTTAACGCATTTTCTTGAATCTGATCATTTGATAAGGATTTGTTTTTAGTAAGCCAGTCATCAATTTCTGATTTTTGAAAAAACAATTGTTTCCCATTTGGTTTAGAATATGGGATCTTATTGTAATGAACTAGTTGATAAATAGATGATTTTTTAAACCCAGTATATTTTTCCAGGTCTGCTACTGATAAAATCTGTTTCTTGTTATTTAGAATTAGTTCCTCTAAATAATCAAGTTTTTCGAGTATTAATTTAGCGTTTTCCATAGTACTTTTTTTTAAGTTTTAGGTAAAGTATATGAAATCAAACTGTACTACAAAAAAATGTTTCTTTTGGAATTGTTTGGCATAAATTAGGTACGTAAAATAGTGATTTACATGTTAAAGTTTAGTTCAGGAATGAGCTCAGAAGCGGCTTTCATTTTACTGTCAATAATTTTGGTATAAATTTGAGTAGTTCTTATTTCTCTGTGACCTAAACGTTTAGATACAGTATATATGTCAGCTCCATTTTCAAGAAGCAAAACAGCATTAGTATGTCTAGCACTGTGAAAGGTTATGTGTTTTAAAATCCCAGCTCTATTACACCATCTTACTATTTCATTATTGTAAATGGCAGAATATTTTAGATTTGTAAATACTCGTTGATTAGGCATTTGCCTTTCTCCTAAAATATCTCTAGCTTGCTTTGATATATATAGGTATTCAACATTGTGTCAGTCTTCTCCTGCCTGTATACGATTCTAAAAACATCATCTTCATCACGTACTTCAGACCAAACCATTGTACTGATATCACTCCATCTGAGCCCTGTTAAACAAGAAAAGAGGAAAGCTCGTTTTAATACATCATACTTGCAGAAAGTTTTTGCAAGGTTTTGAACTTCATTAAAAGTTAAATATTCTCTTTGGCTTTCGGCTTGTTTAAATCCTTTAACTTTTTGCGCGTAGTTTATAGTCAGGTAACCTTCTTCGAAAGCTAGACGTAAAGCAGCTCTAAATTTATTGTGATATGCATATTTTGAATTAAGTGATAAAGGAAGTTTACTTTTTGTGAGCGCTTTATTATCGAAGTATTCTTTAACTTGTTTTAAAAAATAATCATCTACTTCGTCAAAGGTCAAGTTAGGAGATATACATTTTTGTAGGTGTAATAGACTTGCTGCCCAATTACCATAGTTTCTAGATGATTCATATTTCTCTTCTGTCTTTTCATGAAAAAAATCTAAAAAACATCTTTGTCCTTTGTTCTTATTTTTAAAACCATATTTCCCTCTTAAAACTTCACTTTGTCTTATAGCAAGGATATTTTCAGCTAACTGTAAGTTATCTTTGTTTTCTTTACGTTCTTTAGCATTTGAAGGGTTTCCATGTAAAAAGAGCTTAAGATTTTCAAACTCTCTAATATACTTTCTTTTACCTGTTGAACTAATTTCAGTCCCTTTAGAATATTCTATAATAAGACTAATTTTTCCACTTTTGAGTTTTCGTTGTTTTAATGTAATTCTCATAATATCCTATATTTTGTGGTTATACCAATTTTCACAACACTTTCACAACACTTTTTAAAAGTGTTGTGAAAGTGTTGCAACTAATATAGATAATTATGACATTAATGAAAAGAAAATAAAAGTTAAAGTATTGATTTTGAGTGTATTTAAAGAAACTAATTAGGATAAAAAAGACATGCTATTTGCCGATACAAAAATTAGCAAAAATGTTACCTAATAATTCGTCATTGGTAACTTGCCCGGTAATTTCACCAAAATAGTACAACGCTTGTCTAATATCAATAGCCATTAAATCGGCACTAATATTCGCATCCAATCCGTAATGTACTTTTTCAATTTCCTCTAAAGCTTTTAAAAGCGAATCATAATGGCGTGTGTTGGTAACAATTGTTTCGTTATTGCGTAAAGCACCGGTGTTAACTAAATTAAGTAAAGTGCTTTTTAGTGTGTCAATGCCCAATTTGTTTTTAGCCGAAATAAAAATGCAATCATTAATTTCTTGCTCAATAGCTGTTAATTGTTGCTCATTTAATAAATCCATTTTATTAAAAACAGTAATTAAACGCTTTAAGGGATATTGATTTTTAATTTGCGCAATTTCATTTTTCACCAATTCTAAACCGCTATTTGCAAGTTTAGCGCTATCTACTAAGTAAAAAACAACCTGAGCAGCTTCAATTTTTTCAAAAGTTTTCTGAATACCAATATGCTCCACCACATCTTTGGTTTCACGAATACCTGCCGTATCAATAAAACGGAAACCAATGCCATCAATCACCAATTCGTCTTCAATCGTGTCTCGCGTTGTGCCAGCAATGTCCGAAACAATAGCGCGTTCTTCATTTAAAAGAGCATTTAATAAGGTAGATTTCCCAACGTTTGGTTCGCCCACAATAGCAACCGGAATGCCGTTTTTAATCACATTTCCAACCGCGAACGAGTCAATTAAACGACGTAAAACAAACTGAATACGATTAATCAATTCTCTAAACGCAGTTCGATCTGCAAACTCAACATCTTCTTCACTAAAATCAAGTTCCAGTTCAATTAGCGAAGCAAAGTTTAAAAGTTCTTCGCGCAATTTGGCAATTTCGTTGCTAAATCCGCCACGCATTTGTTGCATGGCAATTTGATGCGCAGCTTCGTTATCGCTGGCAATTAAATCGGCAACTGCTTCGGCTTGTGACAAATCCATTTTACCGTTTAAAAACGAACGCATGGTAAATTCGCGCGGTAGCCATTCGGCAACCTTTGCGAAGTAAAAGCTGAATAATTTGTTGTTGAATAAAGGTTGAACCGTGGCATGAAATTTCTACCGTTGGTTCACCGGTGTATGAATTAGATCCTTTAAACAGAGATACCAAAACCTGATCTAACACGCGCGGTCCATCAACAATATGGCCCAAATGCAACGTGTGCGATTTTTGCTTGGTTAAATTCTTGCCTTTAATGGATTCAAAAATAGAATTTACAATTTCTATTGCATCATTTCCAGAAACGCGAATCACGGCAATTGCACCAGCGCCAGCCGCTGTAGCCAAAGCAACAATGGTATCTTTATTCATAACAGGTAATCTAAATTTTTTACAAAGTTACGTAAACCCATTCAAACTCTAAAACACAAAGTTTTGGGTATAACAAATAAAAAAGCGAGCTTATTTTTTGCTCGCTTTTTTCAATAATTTTTTAGCATTCATTTGTAATAATAGGCGAATGTTAGCGTACGAATTTTCGGCCGTTTGAGAAACCTTTTCAATCGGAATCCATTGTACATCTTCAATATCTTCTTCCGTTTGCGGAATCAACTCGCCGCTAAATCCAGAATCCATTTTATACCAAACGGTTTGTTTTAATTTAAAAACACCATTGCGTTTAAAAACGTGATATGTTTTACCAATTTTATAATCAATGCTCAGTTGGTTTACACCAGTTTCTTCCTCAACTTCACGCAAAGCAGCATCTTTTTTATTTTCCTTTTTTTCTATATGTCCTTTTGGTAAATCCCATTTTCCTTGACGTTTAATAAACAAAACATCACCCGCTTTGTTGTAAACTAAACCGCCAGCAGCTTTTACTACCGGAATTTTAGATTTAAAAAGTTTTAAAAGTACTTTTTCATTTGGATGATATAGCACCGGATTTTTAATTTTGTTCTGAAATATTTTAATGAATAATTGATCTAAATCGATGCTTTCTAATAAAAATATTTCAAAATCTGTTTCTTTTACTACTTTATTAGTTAATAAAAGAGGCTTATCATTTATAAAAACTTTATACATTTGTAGTATGATTTTTAACGACAACACAGCACAGAAAACAGCCGAATTGCTTTTACAAATAAACGCAATTAAACTGAAACCTAAAAATCCTTTTACATGGGCTTCAGGTTGGCAATCTCCAATTTATTGCGACAATCGTATAACGCTTTCGTTTCCAGAAGTTCGCGATTTTTTAAGTAATGAATTTGCTACAAATATTGTAGAAAAATTTGGTAAGCCCGATGTAATTGCGGGTGTTGCAACCGGTGCCATTGGTATTGGCATGCTTGTTGCTCAAAAACTTAATTTACCATTTGTTTATGTACGTCCCGAACCTAAAAAACACGGACGACAAAATCAGATTGAAGGTTATTTACAAGCAGGACAAAGCGTTGTAGTGATCGAAGATTTAATTTCAACCGGTAAAAGTAGCTTACAAGCTGTTGCAGCTTTAAAAGACGAAGGTGCCATTGTTAAAGGCATGGCAGCAATTTTTACTTACGGGTTCGATGTGGCAACAACCAACTTTAAAAATCACGAAGTAAACTTATTTACTTTAAGTAATTATCCAACGCTGTTAGAACAAGCAGTAAAAAGTGATTACATTTCTGTTGAAGATTTAAATACATTAAAAGAATGGTCTAAAGCTCCAGAAACTTGGGGCAAATAATATAAATAATCATTAAAATTTATTTACAATGAATTTAGAAAGTCCAAAAGTTACCGTAGCAAAACCGGCAGCCTATATTTTCGAAAGTTTAACTAAAATTGAAAACTTTGAAAAACTAATGCCAGAAAACACTGCAAAGTTTGAAGTTTTAGACGACAAATGTTTTGTTTTTGGGTTGAAAGGTATGCCAGAAATAAAATTAGTATTAAAAGAAGCTACACCAAACTCACAAGTTATTTTAGGGGCTGCTTCAGACAAATTACCGTTTACATTAACGGCTAATTTAAACGAATTAGCTGCAGAAAGCACTGAGGTTCAGTTGTTTTTTACGGGTGAATTTAATGCCATGATGGCCATGATGATTAAAGGACCAATTGGTAAGTTTATTGAAACTTTAGCAAACAACATGAATAAATTATAAAAAAGAGGCTAACGCCTCTTTTTTTATATAATAAAATCTTACAAATATTGTTTGCTATATTTGGTTTGATGTGTTGTAAGTTAATAAACCAATGTAACTTCTTTCAAGCTGCAATAACGCAAGGTTTTGTTTTCTAATTCTAAAACCAATAAGCCGTTTCGGGTAACTTGTTTTACAACAGCCTTAAATTGGTTTTGCGTACGTTCATCAACAAATAAACTTAAGGTGTTTATTCGGTATAAGTGCTCATGAAAATAGGCCCAAAAAGGTTCGGACCCGTTGTTTTTATATTGTGTAAAAGTTTCTGTAATTTCATGCAAAATTTCAGTTAAAAGTTTATCTTTAGCAACAGGTTTGCCTAAAATGTTATAAATTGAGCTGGCTTTGGGTAAAGCGTCAAAATCTTGTTGGTTTACGTTAATGCCAATGCCAACAACCGATTCTATTGCGCCGTTTGATTTGAAAATGTTTTCAATCAATAAGCCGACAATTTTTTTATCGGCTGACAAAATGTCGTTTGGCCATTTGACATGTAAGCGGGGGTAAATTATAAGTTTTTAATACACGCAAAATGGCAGTTGTAAGTAAGCAGTTTAAATCAAAAATGGTTTCAAACGTTTCAATATAATTTTTTATAAAAATACTGAATGTTAGATTTTTACCTTCCTCAACCTTCCAAGTTGTGCCCATTTGTCCTCTGCCATCGGTTTGGTTTTCTGCTACAACGGTAGTAAAATTTTCTGCCTCATGTTTTTTAATATATTCTTTTAAAAAAGAATTAGTAGAACCTATGGCATTAAGTTTGATTATATACATAGATTGATGAGAATTATACTTTTTAAAGGTTTAACTGCTACAAAGTGACAAAATTACTCACAAAAAATGATAACTTTGCAAAAAAGAAATAAATTTAAATGGCAAAAAAGGACAATATTAGTAAAGACGAATTACTAGCATTAATTATTCAAGGCATTGAAAACGTTAAAGGAGAAGATATTACGATATTAGACTTACGTGAAATAGATAATACCGTTTGTGATTATTATGTGATTTGTAACGGAAATTCAAACACGCAAGTAAGTGCAATTTCGGGTTCAGTACAACGCACCGTTTCTAAAGAATTGCATGACAAACCATGGCATGTTGAAGGAGAACAAAGTGCAGAATGGATTTTAATGGATTATGTACATGTGGTAGTTCACGTGTTCCAAAAACAAATCAGAGAATATTATAATATAGAAGATTTATGGGGGGATGCAAAATTCACCTATATTGAAAATAAAAATTAACCTATTAATTTATAATGGCAAAAAACAATAAAAACAATTCTACTAAAGTAAAAATTAGCCCGTGGATTATTTACGTAGCTATTATTTTAGCATTGATAGCTATTAATTTTGCTGGTGGATCATCTTTTCAGGAAACCAAGCCAACAACCATTGCTAAATTTTACCAATATTTAGATCAGGGGGATGTAGATAAAGTAGTTTTCGATAAAAGCACAGCAAAAGTTTATTTAAAAAAGGAAGCCTTAGAATCGGATCGTTTTCCAGAAATCGAGAAAACAAACCTTTTAAATAAAGAAAATGCCGGACCTCATTTTACTTTAGATATCGGAAGTCAAGAAGCTTTTCAAAACAATCTTGAAAAAGCTCGCGAAACAGGTAAGTTAAGCGACTATAAAGTTGAACAAGAAAGCAATTGGGGAGATATATTATTATCGTTTTTGCCTTTTGTTATTTTTATCGGAATCTGGATTTATATGATGCGTCGTATGTCTGGCGGTGGTGCTGGCGGTGGCGGTGGTCAAATTTTCTCAATCGGGAAATCTAAAGCCAAATTATTTGACGAAAAAACAGACGTGAAAATTACTTTTAAAGACGTTGCTGGATTAGAAGGCGCGAAAGAAGAAGTGCAAGAAATTGTTGAGTTTTTACGTAACCCACAAAAATATACTGATTTAGGAGGTAAAATTCCTAAAGGAGCTTTATTAGTTGGTCCTCCAGGAACAGGTAAAACCTTATTAGCAAAAGCAGTTGCTGGTGAAGCGCAAGTGCCTTTCTTTTCAATATCAGGTTCTGATTTCGTAGAAATGTTTGTTGGGGTAGGGGCATCACGTGTTCGAGACTTATTCAAACAAGCTAAAGAAAAATCGCCTGCAATTATTTTTATTGATGAGATTGATGCTGTAGGTAGAGCTCGTGGTAAAAACAACATGTCAGGTTCTAACGACGAACGTGAAAATACATTAAACCAATTGTTAACCGAAATGGATGGTTTTGGTAGTAACCAACATGTAATTGTTTTAGCAGCAACCAACCGTGCAGATGTTTTAGATAAAGCATTAATGCGTGCTGGGCGTTTTGACAGACAGATTTATGTAGATTTACCAGATGTTCGTGAAAGAGAACAAATTTTTCAGGTGCATTTAAAACCACTTAAAAAGGCTGAAGAATTAGATGTTGAGTTTTTAGCGAAACAAACACCAGGATTCTCAGGGGCAGATATTGCAAACGTTTGTAATGAAGCAGCTTTAATTGCTGCACGTAAAGGCAAAACAGCAGTAGATAAACAAGATTTCTTAGATGCAGTTGACCGTATTGTAGGTGGTTTAGAAAAGAAAAATAAAATTATAACACCAGACGAAAAACGTGCTATTGCAATTCACGAAGCAGGACATGCAACCGTAAGTTGGTTATTAGAACATGCAGCGCCATTGGTTAAAGTTACTATTGTTCCACGCGGACAATCTTTAGGTGCAGCATGGTATTTACCAGAAGAAAGACAAATTGTTCGTACCGAACAAATGTTAGACGAAATGTGTGCTACTATGGGCGGACGTGCTGCAGAAAAAGTTACATTTAATAAAATTTCTACAGGCGCATTAAGCGATTTAGAAAAAGTAACCAAACAAGCACGCGCAATGGTAACCGTTTACGGATTAAATGATGCGATAGGTAACGTTACGTATTACGATTCATCAGGGCAAAATGAATACGGGTTTACAAAACCTTATTCTGACGAAACAGCAAAAATTATTGATAAAGAAATTTCAGATTTGATCGAATCACAATACAAACGTGCTATTCAAATTTTAACTGAAAATAAAGACAAGTTATTTGAGCTGGCTGATGTTTTGATTGAAAAAGAAGTTATTTTTAAAGATGATTTAGAAAGAATTTTCGGTGTACGTCCATATGGTGCAACTGAAGATGTTGAAAATCAAGATGTATTAGCATAAAATAAGCGTTAAATAAAAATTAAAAACCCAATTTAAAATCCTGTTTTAAATTGGGTTTTTTTTGTATCTTTGGTTTGATGATTAAAAATCAACTAAAAATGAATTGCTACTAATGAATTTTTTTAAAAGGTTATTTGGTTCTAAAAATGACGATGAATCTGCTGAAAACACTGCAGGTCAGAGTCCGTATTTGCCTGCGCCAAGTTTGCCTATAGATGAGCAGTTTACATTTAATTTTAAAAAAAATGGAGGTAAATTTTTGTACTGTGAAGACATGCATGAAATTTACGAACATTTTGAAAATATTATGCTTGAAAACGATTGGTACGAAACAGAAGTACTGTGTTTTAACCCGGAATTATTTCCTATTTTAGAACACAATAATTTCAATTTCCAAAATATAAAAAAACCAACATTCGTTTTCTCTACTTGCGAAAGCTTAATTGCTGATGAAGGATCTATTCTTTTCAGTTCAAATCAATTTAAAGCATTAAAAATTAACGAGTTGCCAGATAATATGATTGTTTTTGCAACTACAAGTCAACTAAAACCTCAAAAAAGAGAAGGAATGAGCGAGATTAATCGCAAATATCATCCTAATTTTCCATCAAACATTACTACGTTGCGTAATTTTGAAGTTAATTCTCAGGCTCATGCCAATTCACTTCAATACAGCACTGCGCCAAAAAATTTATATTTATTATTGTTAGAAGACCTATAAAATGTCTGAAAATATCACACGTTCCATTTCTGGTATCATATTTATTGTTTTGCTTGTTTTTTGTACTTTGTACTCAGAAACATCTTTTATATTGTTGTTTAGCATTTTTGCATTGTTAGCTGTTTACGAGTTTACCAAATTGGTAAATATTAGTTTAATAGCTTCGTTTATATTAGTTATTGCGTGTATTTTATTGGGCGTTGTTTTTGAAAAGCCTGATCCAACAAATAATTTAATGCTTTGTATTGCAACCTTATTTATTAGCGTTTCTTTGCTGATTAATTTATTTAGAAAAAATGCTACGCAATTGTTCTATAATGATAATTTAGGTAAGTTTTTTCAACTGTTAGGATATGTAATTTTTCCTTTCGTAATAATTATGAAGCTGCCTTATATGTTTTCATCATTTACACCACAAATTGTTATAGGAATTTTTATTTTAATTTGGACAAATGATACTTTTGCATATATCTTTGGTAAATATTTAGGAAAACATAAATTATTTGAGCGTGTTTCGCCTAAAAAAACAATCGAAGGTTTTATTGGTGGTTTAGTAGGCTGCTTAGCTGTAGCTTGTTTACTTAGCCTTTATTTTCAGTTTTTAAGTTTAGGCTTATGGTTATTAACTGGTTTAGTAATGAGTATTATGGGAACCCTTGGCGATTTGGTTGAATCGCGTTACAAACGTTTAGCTGGAGTAAAAGATTCAGGAAAAATTATGCCCGGACATGGCGGTATTTTAGACCGTTTTGATAGTGTTATTTTTGCTACACCATTTTTGTATTTTATTTTATTTTTTTTTCGATAAAAGATGTTTCATAAAGAAGGAGCCAAGATCATATTAGGATCTGTAATTGTAACTGTTGTTTTATTTTTTTTAATAGATCAATTTGTTCATGTAGAGTGGTTACGTACCGTATTACTGCTTGTTGTTTTATTGTTGTTACTAACAGTTTTACAATTTTTTAGAAATCCGAAGCGTTTAATTCATGACGAATTAGACACCATTTTAGCACCCGTAGATGGGAAGGTTGTGGTGATTGAGGAAGTTTATGAACCAGAATATTTTAAAGACAAACGATTAATGGTTTCAATCTTCATGTCGCCTATTAACGTCCACGTTACGCGTTATGCCCTTAATGGAGATGTGATTTATTCGCAATATCACCCAGGTAAATATTTGGTAGCTTGGCATCCCAAAGCAAGTGAAGAAAACGAACGTACAACCATTGTAATAGATAATCCTAATTTTGGACCTGTTATGTACCGCCAAATTGCAGGCGCATTAGCTAAACGCATTGTAAACTATGCAAAGGTTGGCGATTATGCCAAACAAGGACAAGATGCCGGCTTTATTAAATTCGGATCTCGTGTAGATTTATACCTACCTTTAAGTACCGAGGTTTTAGTTAAACTAAATGACAAAGCTGTAGGTAACAGAACTTTAATTGCCAAATACAATAATTAATGACAGAGCAAAATCTAGATATTGAATTTAAAAAATATTTTGATTTGTTAAATACAACCTTAAAGCAGTCGGATGTCCCACAAGACATCCAATTGCTTTTATACGGATTGTATAAACAAGCAACTTTAAATGAAGTTGATGCCGAAGTAAATTTAAATGATGCATATTCTAACTTAATTCATGCTTTTAAGTTAAATGCATGGTTACAAGTTAAACATTTGTCTCCAAGTGAAGCAAAAAATGCGTATATTGAACAAGTAAAAAAATTACTTTAGTATGAAAAAAACAATTTTAACAACATCATTACTTTCTTTATTTTTATTAAGCTGTAATGAAAATAAGAATTTACAAGAAGTAGCCATTGCTGATGCAACCGAGCAAACATCAGAAGTTAAATCTTATCCTGATCCAGCAGAAGTTAAAGCAGATGGTAAATTTCAGATGCAAGGTTTAAAATACGGTTATTCGGATTTAAATAAAGCAATTGATCCAGAAACTGTTTTTATTCACTATAGCAAACACCATTTAGGTTATGCAAACAATTTAAACAAAGCCATTGCTGGTACACCGCAAGAAAATCAAACAATTGAAGAAATTTTAGTTGGTTTAGATGTAAATAACGCAACTTTACGCAACAATGCAGGTGGTTATTACAACCATAATTTATATTGGGATGTACTTTCGCCAACACCACATGAAGCTTCTAAAGAATTTGATGAAGCTGTAAAAGCAACTTTTGGTTCTAAAGATGAATTAGTAAAACAATTAAAAGATGCAGCAGCTAAACAATTTGGTTCAGGTTGGTCTTGGTTGGTTGTAACACCAGAAGGTAAGTTAGCAGTAACTGCAACTGCAAATCAAGACAATCCATTAATGCCAAATGCTGCAGTTAAAGGAACACCAATTTTTGGTATTGATGTGTGGGAACATGCTTATTATTTAAACTACCAAAACAAACGTGCTGATTATTTAGATGAAATTTTCAATATTGTTGATTGGGAAATTGTTAGTGAAAACTATGCAAAAGCATTAACGAAATAATTAAAAATAAAAAAAGGAAAGCTTTGCTTTCCTTTTTTTATTTTTCTACTCTTACCGAATCAGGTACTAAAACCGTATAATCGCCGCCGTTACGTAAAACATCGCGAACAATGCTTGAGCTGATGTACGATGTGCTTGCGGCAGTTAATAAAAATACCGTTTCAATGTTTGATAACCTTCTGTTGGTGTGCGCAATTGCTTTTTCAAACTCAAAATCGGCAGGATTACGTAAACCGCGTAAAATGAATTGCGCATTAATGCGTTCACATAATTCTATGGTTAAACCTTCGTAGGTAATAACCGATATTTTTGGTTCATCTTTAAAAGCTTCTTTAATAAAGTTTAAACGTTGCTCTAACGAAAACATATATTTTTTATCTGCATTTACTCCAATAGCAATTACAATCTCATCAAATAAAGGTAAAGCGCGTTTAATAATATCATAATGTCCTAACGTAATCGGATCAAAAGATCCTGGAAAAAGTGCTTTTCTCATATTATGCTTGTTCTATGGCGTTGGTTAATAAATCGGTCATGCTAATGCCGGCAGCTTTTGCTTGCTGGGGTAAAATACTTTCGTTGGTCATGCCCGGAATGGTATTCATTTCTAACATATAAGGTTCGCCGTTTACAATAATAAATTCAGAACGTGAAAAACCTTTCATTTGTAAGACCTGATAAGCTTTTTTAGCAGCAGCAGCAACTTTCGCATGAATTTCGTCTGATATTCTCGCTGGAGTGATTTCTTGAGATTTGCCTAAATATTTAGCTTCGTAATCAAAAAAATCATTTTCAGACACAATTTCTGTCATCGGTAAAACTATAACTTCACCTTGATAATTAATTACTCCAACCGAAACTTCTGTACCTTCTAAAAAACTTTCAATTATAATTTCATGATCTTCTTTATAAGCCGTTTCAATCGCAGGTAATAATTCGGTAGGATTATGCACTTTTGTAATTCCAAAACTAGAACCCGAACGATTGGGTTTTACAAAACAAGGCAATCCTAATTTATCTATAATTTCTTGTTCAGTAAAAACATCGCCTTTGTTTAAATAAAAAGATTTTGCTGTTTTTATGCCGTATGGTTTTAAAACCGATAGTAAATCGCGTTTGTTAAATGTTAAGGCTGCTTGATAAAAATCGCATGCGGTTTGTTTGATGCCTAATAACTGAAAATAGGCTTGTAGCAAACCATCTTCACCAGGCGTGCCGTGTATTACATTAAATACAACATCAAACTTTAAAATAGATTGGTTGTAATTTACACTAAAATCAGCTCTGTTTATCGGATATTCTTTTTCAGTATCATCAACCAAAACCCATTTATCTTTTAAAAGATACACGCGGTATGCCTCGTACTTAGTTTTATCAATGTTTTGATATACCACATTGCCTGAGGTAATTGAAATTTGATATTCGCTCGAATATCCGCCCATAATAACGGCAACTTTTTTCATGTTAATGCGATTAGCTTAATTATTAGTTTAATTTACAAAATTATCATAAATTGTATATATCAAAAAACACTTTCTATTTTATATATTTGTAAAAAAAAATTTCCTTATGAATTTAATAAAGTTTTTAACCAGTAAAACTTTCTTTATCAACTTAGGTCTTGCTGTGTTGGTTGTGATAATTGGCGTTTTTGGCGTTTTAAAATTTTTAAAAGTAGTTACCCAACACGATATTGTAGTAAAAGTACCTAATTTAATTAATACAAGCTCTTTAGATGCTGCAGAAAAATTGCAGGATTTAGATTTGCATTTGGTTATTTTAGATACCATTCCGTATAACAATACCATTAAACCTTTTGCTATTGTAGAACAAGATCCGCTTCCGGAACAAGATGTTAAAAACGGACGTAAAATTTATGTGCAAATTAATGCCGGAGAATATGAAAATGTGAAATTACCGGTTATTAAAGAAGGAACTTCGTTACGTCAGGCAGAAAACTTATTACGTTCGGCTGGTTTAGAAGTTGGTGAAAAAACTTACAAACGTCACGAATACAAAGATGTAGTTTTAGGATTAATTTCTAAAGGAAAACCAATTACCGCAGGAACTATATTAAAAAAACATTCTAAAGTAGATTTAGTTTTAGGAGATGGCTTTACTAAACCTACAGAAATTGAAGTTACTTTAAATAATACACAAAATTTAATAAATGCCCCAGAAACCGAAGAAATTGAAGGTTTTGAAGAAGAATAAATACAATGAAAGACGATATTAATTTAGAAATTGAAGAAGGAAATTTATTTGAACATTACTCATTCGAGGCTGGTAAAGGGCAAGCGCCCCTGCGTGTAGATAAGTTTTTAATGAATTTAGTTGAAAATGCTACACGTAACAAAATTCAGAAAGCTGCCGAAAACGGAAATATTTTTATAAACGATGTGCCGGTAAAATCAAATGCTAAAGTAAAAGCGAATGATGTGGTTCGTGTACTTATGGAACAGCCGCCTTTTGAAAATATAATTATTCCAGAAAACATACCATTAAACATTGTTTACGAAGACGATCAGCTTTTGGTAATTAACAAACCCGCTGGTTTGGTAGTGCATCCGGGACACGGAAATTATACCGGAACCTTAGTAAACGCATTAGCTTATCATTTTGATAACTTACCTTTAAACTCAAGCGAGCGTCCAGGCTTAGTTCATCGTATTGATAAAGATACATCAGGTTTATTGGTTTGTGCTAAAACAGAATTTGCTATGAGCTATTTAGCCAAGCAGTTTGAAGAAAAAACTTCGGAGCGTGAATATATTGCTATTGTTTGGGGAAATGTGGAAGAAGATGAAGGTACGATTGAAAGTTACATTGGCCGACATTTAAAAGACCGCATGCAAATGGCATCTTTTGATGATGAAGCGCACGGAAAATGGGCCGTAACGCATTATAAAGTTATTGAACGTTTGGGGTATGTAACCGTAGTTTCTTGTAAGTTAGAAACGGGACGTACGCATCAAATTAGAGTGCACATGAAATCAATTGGGCATACCTTATTTAATGACGAACGCTATGGCGGTAATTTAATTTTAAAAGGTACAACCTTTACCAAGTACAAACAATTTATAGATAATTGTTTTAAAACCTTACCAAGACAAGCTTTACATGCTAAAACTTTAGGTTTTGAGCACCCAATAACAAAAGAATTTATGCGATTTGATTCTGACATTCCAGAAGATATGGTAAGCGTTATTGAAAAATGGCGCATCTATGCTAAATCGCAATCCGAATATATCGATTAATACTTAAAAAACTCAACTACAAAAAGTTGGGTTTTTTATTTTACAAGCTTTTATATTACAGCAATTAAAAAATAATAAATGAATTATTTTTCGTAAATTTGCCTCAATTTTTAGTAATTAAACTCAGTACAATGCTTACAGTGTCAAATTTGTCAGTACAATTCGGTAAACGAATTTTATTTGATGAAGTAAACGCAACATTCACACAAGGAAACTGTTATGGTATTATTGGTGCAAATGGTGCAGGAAAATCTACTTTTTTAAAAATAATCGCAGGAGATATTGATCCAACTTCTGGACATGTTATTTTAGAGCCAGGAAAACGTATGTCGGTTTTAAACCAAAACCACAATATGTTTGACGAACATACGGTTCTAGAAACTGTTTTAATGGGAAATAAAACATTATTTGCTATTAAAAAAGAAATGGACGATTTGTATGCCGATTATTCTGATGAAAATGCAGACCGAATTGGAGAATTACAAATTCAGTTTGATGAAATGAACGGTTGGAATGCAGATTCTGATGCCGCATCTTTATTATCAAACTTAGGTATCCCAGAAGATTCACATTACATGTTAATGGCCGATGTTGAAGGGAAAATGAAAGTTCGTGTATTATTAGCACAAGCGTTATTTGGTAATCCAGACGTTTTAATTATGGACGAACCTACCAACGATTTGGACTTTGAAACCATTGGTTGGTTAGAAAATTTTTTAGCACATTACGAAAATACGGTTTTAGTAGTATCTCACGACCGTCACTTTTTAGATGCGGTTTGTACACATATTTCTGATATTGATTTCGGAAAAATTAATCACTATTCAGGAAACTATACTTTCTGGTATGAATCTTCTCAGTTAGCAGCAAAACAACGTGCACAGCAAAACAAAAAAGCAGAAGATAAAAAGGCTGAGTTGGAAGAATTTATTCGTCGTTTCTCTGCCAACGTAGCAAAATCTAAACAAGCAACTTCTCGTAAAAAAATGATCGAAAAGTTAAATGTTAACGATATTAAACCATCTTCTAGAAGATATCCAGCTATTATTTTTGATCAAGAGCGTGAAGCGGGAGATCAAATTTTAAACGTGGTTGATTTAGCTGCATCGGTAGATGGTGAAGTGCTTTTTAAACATGTTGATTTAAACATGAACAAAGGTGATAAAATTGTTGTTTTCTCTAAAGATTCACGTGCTACAACTGCTTTTTATGAAATTTTAAATGGTAAAATGCAAGCGGATGCTGGAACTTTTGATTGGGGAATTACAACTACGCAATCTTATTTACCAACAGATAACCATGCCTTTTTTACCGAAGATTTAACTTTAGTAGATTGGTTACGCCAATGGGCAAAAACCGAAGAAGAACGTGACGAAGTTTATGTACGTGGCTTTTTAGGTAAAATGATTTTCTCGGGCGAAGAAGCACTTAAAAAAGGTTCTGTACTTTCAGGAGGTGAAAAAGTACGTTGTATGATTTCTAGAATGATGATGTTACGCGCTAACGTTTTAATGTTAGATGAGCCAACAAGCCATTTGGATCTAGAATCTATTACAGCATTCAACAACTCGTTAAAAAACTTTAAAGGTTCTGTGTTGTTAACCACGCACGACCACGAATTTGCTCAAACCGTTGGTAACCGTATTGTTGAATTAACTCCTAAAGGAGTAATTGACCGTTACATGACGTTTGATGATTATTTAGATGATCCAAAAATTAAAGAATTACGTCAGCAAATGTATTCTTAATTACATATTTAACCAGTTTCTGTTATACAGAAGCTGGTTTTTTTTGTAAATTTCACAAGTATATTGTTGTTTAATATTTCTAAATTTTAAAAAATATAACGTAATTTTACGTTCCAAACAATACTTCTTACTATGAATCAAAAAGTACTCCTTACTGCTAAAGAAGTTGATATCATCTTACACCGTTTGGCTTGTCAGTTGGTGGAAAAACATCTAGATTTTTCATCAACCGTTTTAATTGGTATTCAACCCCGTGGTAAGTTTTTAGCACAGCGTATAAAATCAATTATAGAACAAGAATATAATATTTCTGATATTACGACAGGATATTTAGATATTACGTTTTTTAGAGACGATTTTCGTCGCAACGATAAACCTTTAGAAGCCAATAAAACACAAATTGATTTTTTAGTAGAAAATAAAAAAGTCATTTTTATTGATGATGTTTTATATACCGGTCGTAGTATTCGTGCAGCTTTAACTGCAATACAATCTTTCGGACGCCCGTCTGCTATAGAACTTTTGGTTTTAATAGATCGTCGTTTTAGTCGTGATTTACCTATTCAGCCCGATTACCGCGGTCGTCAGGTTGATGCCATAAACGATGAAAAAGTACTTGTACATTGGGCCGAAAACAACGGCGCTGACGAAGTATTACTAGTTAACAAAAACAATTAAGCAACAACAACACAACTGCATTATAATGAAAGAGTTAAGTGTAAATCATTTACTTGGCATAAAATACATTAACAAAAGCGATATCGAACTGATTTTTGAAACTGCCGATCAGTTTAAAGAAGTTATTAATCGACCAATTAAAAAAGTACCTTCGTTACGCGATTTTACGATTGCTAATATTTTTTTCGAAAATTCAACACGTACTAAGTTATCTTTTGAGTTGGCTCAAAAACGTTTATCTGCTGATGTAATGAGCTTTTCAGCTGCGCAATCCTCAGTTAAAAAAGGCGAAACGTTAATTGATACGGTAAATAATATTTTAGCAATGAAGGTTGATATGGTGGTTATGCGCCATAGCAATCCCGGAGCAGCCTATTTTTTATCCAAAAATGTAAATGCAAGTATTGTAAATGCTGGCGATGGGGCACATGAGCATCCAACGCAAGCTTTGTTAGATAGTTTTACTATTCGCGAAAAGTTAGGCGAAGTTGCAGGGAAAAAGGTTGTTATTGTGGGCGATGTTTTACATTCTCGCGTAGCGCTTTCTAATATTTATTCTTTACAAATGCAAGGTGCAGAAGTTATGGTTTGTGGACCTAAGACACTAATTCCTCGTTATATTACAGAATTAGACGTAAAATACGAACCTAATTTACGTAAAGCTTTAGAATGGTGTGATGTTGCTAATATGTTGCGTGTTCAAAATGAACGTTTAGATGTAAATTATTTTCCGTCAACACGTGAATATGCACAACAATATGGTGTAGATAAGAATTTGTTAGATTCTTTAAATAAAGAAATTGTAATTATGCACCCAGGCCCAATAAATAGGGGGGTAGAAATAACTTCTGACGTAGCCGATTCTAAACAAGCCGTTATTTTAGATCAGGTAGAAAATGGCGTTGCAGTTCGTATGGCAGTAATTTATTTACTTGCTTCAAAAATTAAATAATAAAATCATGATTAAAGGTTCAAGACCATTTTTTATAATAACATTTTTAATGTCTTTTGGTATGGCATTTTATATAGCCAACCGCGCTTTTCCTATTTTTACATCGGCAGATCCGTATGTAAAACAAGTAGAATTGCAACATAGTAAAGCTTTACCATTTACTGATGATAAGGGTTCTGTTTTAGAACAGCTTATCGGGATTGAACCAAATACCGTGCAATTGGTCTATAAATTACCGAGTTTAGAAGCGTATAAAGTTGATGTCGATTCTTTAACCCAAAGTTTAGAACAGCAGTACAACGTACCAAGCAAGAAAGTGCATGAATTTATTACCGATGCACCACAAAATTTAACTTTAGAATATATTTTTAAAGATAAAAACAACACAAAATTAGTTGGCTTTTCAAAACAATATGTACCAACTAAATAATACAATAGTTATCTTTGCTTTTTCTTTTAATAAAACATGAAAGTACAACCTAACGAAAACGAATATATAATTAGTCCAGAAGCCGAATCTATTTCGCAGTTTTTACAGCAATTAGAAGCAGCTTATAGCGATTTTTTATCTAAAAATATAATTGTTGATTTAACAACAGCACAACCAACGTTGAAAGAAGTTGAATTGTTTCAGTCCATTCACGATCAGCATATCGCCAATCACAAATCTTTTGTTATTGTGGTTGATGGATTTGATTTTAACGAAGCAACCGAAGGTTTAAACCTGGTGCCAACCTTGCAAGAAGCGTACGATGTTATTGAGATTGACGAAATACAACGAGATTTAGGGTTTTAATTTAAAACCCTTTTTTTATTTTTAAAAACATGAAATTACATATTTTAGGTTGCACGGCTGCAACGCCCAGAACCTTAGCCAACCCAACTGCACAAGTTCTAGAAACCAAGCGCCATATGTTTTTAATAGATTGTGGCGAAGGAACACAGGTGCAATTACGCCGTCAAAAATTACGTTTTGCGCGCATCAATCATATTTTTATATCGCATCTTCACGGCGATCATTTTTTTGGCTTAATTGGCTTAATTTCAACTTTTATGCTTTTAGGGCGAACCGAAGATTTACATATTTTTGGTCCAAAAGGCATAAAAGAAATTATTTTATTGCAGTTAAAATTAGGTAATTCGTACACGGCATATAAACTTTATTTTCACGAATTAGAAAGTAAAGAAACTGAAGTTTTGTTTGAAGATGATCGTATTAAAATTTCAACCATTCCTTTAGCTCACCGTATTTATACTAACGGATTTTTATTTCAGGAAAAAGAAACGGAATACAAATTAAATATTCCGGTTTTAGAAGATTTAAAAATTCCGGTGGTTTATTATCCTAAATTAAAACAAGGCGGCGATATTGTGGTTGATGATTTAATTTACCGCAATGCCGATTTAACTTTTGGTCCTTTACCACAAAAATCGTACGCGTTTTGTTCTGATACCAAATATTACGAAGCTATTGTTCCGATAATAGCCAATTGTACTGCCTTATATCACGAGTCAACCTTTTTAGAAAAGGATGCGGCTTTAGCTGCTAAAACGGGCCATTCAACTGCGAAAGAAGCTGCCAAAATTGCTCAATTAGCTAATGCTAAGCAATTAATATTGGGTCATTTTTCTTCTCGTTACAACAATACCGATTGGTTTAAGCAAGAAGCTATTACCATATTTCCGGCGGTTACCATTGCTTATGACGGGTTAACAATTGAATTTTAATGAAAAAGATGCGCAACTAATTAATTAGTTGCGCATCTTTTTTAAAACTCAAAAATATTACTTTATTATTCAAAAAAACAAGTTGATTCAGTTCTTTCTTTTTGATACTCAAAAGTACTATTTGTAAATGATTTAAATGCTAACAATTATCATGTATTAGCTAACTTTCTTTTTTTCTACTATCAGTAAATTGAATCGATATTTTTTGCGCAATATTTTATCCAAATAATTTTCGGTAAACATTTGTTTTAATTCGTTTAAAAGTAATTCTTGTGTTGGTAAATCTTGATGCTGAAACTCAGGAAAGCTTCGTAAAAAAAACTCTAATTTTTCAACAGTATAAAACGATTCACGTTCAAAAAAATCTGAAAAGAGTGTGGTATATAATTCAGAATCAAGCTTAATTTCTGTAGGATTAAAAAACGATTGAATATCTTGATCTGTAAAGTTATAAAGTTTTTTAAAAAATAAATTTTCTAACTTTTGTAAATGCGTAGCTGATTTATCAACCACGGGCTGAACAAAGGTAATTGCCATTTTTGCTCCGGGTTTTAAAAGCTCAAAAACTTTAATTAAAACCGAATCATCTATTGGGTAAAATAAAGATTTGGTTAAAAAAATAAAATCAAAACTGTTTTTTTTAAATGCAGCTTCGTTTAAGGCTACCAAATTGAAGTTTATTTTTTTGGTTTGGCAAATATTAGGAATGGTAGTTTCTAATTCTACAGAATGTACGTGATAACCTTGCAGCAAAAAAGGCAAGGTTGCTAAACTGTTTGAAGTGCCAATTTCTAATATTTTAGCATCTTTTTTAAGTGCAGCAACTTGAAACAAAGTTTCAAAAAGTTCAATAGGATATATTGGGCTTTTTTTGTGATACATAACCCTAAATTAACAGGTGAAAAGTGTTTTATTTTAATAAATTAATTAAATAGCTAAACATTTGCTTGTCAATCGGTAACGATAATTTACAAGGTTCAGATATTTCAATCCAATTTACGTTATTTATATTAGATTCTTGAATTTTTAACGTTTCTAAATTTTTAAGTGTTACTTTAAAATATAATATCACAATTTGCTTGTTGTTATTTACAAACGATTCAAAATATTCTTCTTGAATATAAAACGGTTCTGCTGTTTCAATTTCAAGATTCAATTCTTCTAATAGCTCTCTTTTTAAACAGGCCAACGGTCCTTCTCCAAATTCTAAACCACCACCAGGCAGTTTGGTAATCCATTGGTTGTTAAACATTTCGTTAACCGTTAGTAATTTATTTTCATGCACGCAAACGGCATATACGCGAACATTAAATCCGTCAAGTTGAGTTGTATTCATGTAATGTGAATAAAAACAAGGTTTTAATGAATTAAAACCTTGCGAATTTTTTACAATCGAAAATCGATTATTAATCTAACATAAATTTAACTATACTATATAGTACAAACTTATTTTTTACTTTATTATTGTTGCTAAACGTGTTAAAATTGAATTTTTCCATTTAATAAAACCTTATCTATTAGATTATCGCTAAAACGATACGGTATTTCGTAGTAATTAATTATCTTTTTTGTAATAATTATATTAGCTCTTTTTCCTTTTGTAATACTTCCTACCTGATCTGAAACATCCATTGCAAAAGCTGCATTAATGGTTGCTGCATTAATTGCTTCGTTTGGCGTTAATTTCAATTTTATACATGCTGTTGCAACTACAAAATTCATATTGCCAGATGGGGTTGTTCCTGGGTTATAATCGGATGCAATAGCTAAAGGTAAATTAGCGTTTAATAATTTGCGCGGGCGTATATGGGATTGATATAAAATACGAACAAGTAGGTAAGGCAACCGGCATGGTTTGGCTGTTTTGCAATGCTGCTATATCTTGATCAGTAACAATTTCTAAATGATCGACAGATTTCACCTTGTTTTTTACACACATTTCAATACCATTAATTGCGGTGAATTGATTTACGTGAATTTTTGCTTGTAAATTAAACGTTGCGGCTGCTTGAATTATTCTTTCTGTATCTTCAACAGAAAAATATCCAGTTTCTAAAAAGGCATCAACAAAATCGGCTAATTTTTCGGCCGCAATAGCCGGAATCATTTCGTTGCAAATTAAATCTATATAAGCTTCGTGGTTGTTTTTGTAATTTTCGGGGTAGGCGTGCGCTCCTAAAAAAGTTGCTTTTATAGGAATATCTGGGTAATTACTTGCTAAGCGTTTAATAACGCGTAACATTTTTAATTCAGCCTCGGTTGTTAAACCATAGCCCGATTTAATTTCTATTGCTCCGGTTCCCATTTTAATTACTTCTTGTAAGCGTTGTTCAGATTGGGTGTATAAATCTGCTTCGCTGGTTTCTCGTAGTTTTTTAGCTGAGTTTAAAATACCACCGCCTCGGTTAAAAATTTCTTCATAACTTAATCCGTTAATGCGATCAACAAATTCTTGCACTCGGTTGCCGGCATATACCAAATGCGTATGACTATCTACCCAAGTTGGTAAAACAACTTGATCGGTACAATCTAAAACTTGTTGGGCTTTTAAATGCATTTCTGGCATATTTTGCATCAATCCAAAATCTGTAATTAATCCGTTTTCTATATATAAATAAGCATTTTCTAACACGGGCAAATGGTTCATTTCGGCTCCTTTTAATACGGTTACGTTTTGTTCGCGTACTTGAACTAATTGCTTAATATTTGTTAATAAAGTTTGCATGATATTTTTACTTAAAAGTTTAAAGACAGATACGACATTTTTCTTGTCTTTTTATACGAGCTAAGATAAAAAAAATTAAAGAAGTTTACTATTTAGCTTGGCTTAAAGCAACGCTTGGGCATAAAAAAACGAGCAATTGCTCGTTTTATATTATAGGTTTAAAGATGAAATGATCTCTTTTGCTTTTTCTGCATCGTTAGCTAAAACAAAAATATTGGTTGCTTTGCCTAATGTTCCAAATCCGCTTACAATACCCGAATTAATATCGTCGCGTTCTATAAATTCAATTTTATTATTTTCTAAAGCATTTTTTACAGCTAAAGCACTTACTTCACTACCTGAATAAACTTGTACGTGGTCCATATGTTATTTGTTAAGGTTAAATTTTAATGGGTAATATCGGTATTTAATTTAATACCTGGATAAAAGTAAGCAAAAATAATTTTGTTTTTACATTGTTTAAAAGGTTATTACAATGTATATTTGCTAGGAATTCATAAAATTTCCGGAAAACTATGTTTCAATTTCATCAATTTTTAGGATTCTTAGCATTTTTAACTATTTTAACCATGGGTTTTTGGTTAATGATGTTCTTAATTAACTTTGCTATTTACTGGGCAATCGGTGGAGCAACAGATTTAATTAAAGAAAGAAATGCTCAGAACGAGGAATAAGTAAAAACTTATTACAAAAAAGGCACTTAACTTAGTTAAGTGCCTTTTTGTTTATTTAAACATATCCATTCCAGGTATATTTGGCATGCCGTCTTTAGCAGCTGCGGCAACTTCGGTATCATTAATTTGGCTTGCTCTTTCTATTGCTTTATTTAAAACCAAAATTAAATAATCTTCCAATTGCTCTTTATCTTCTAACAAAGCTTCATCAATTTTAATAGCTTTTATGGTTCTGTTTGCTGTAAGCGTAACTTCTAATAAGTTATCAGAACTTTTTTCATCAATTAAAACGTGGTTTAAACGTTGCTTTGTTTCTTCTACTTTTTTTTGGGCTTCCTGAATTTTACCCATCATACCTATTAAATCTCCAAACATATTATATCGTTTTAAAACAAATTTATTACTTTATCGTTAAATTAAAAAATACTAAGTTATGAATAAACTGTTTATTAGTTTAAGTTGTCTTATTTTTGCATTTGCAAACGCACAAAAAACGAGTACAATGACAAAACAAGTTCAACCACCGGTTGCTAAAATAGTTCCTAAAACTTTAACCAAACATAAAGTAAAACGTGTTGATAATTATTATTGGCTAAACGATCGCGAAGATCAAGAAGTAATTGCTTATTTAGATCAAGAAAACGCGTATTACAACCAAGCTACAGCGCATACCAAAGCTTTTCAGAAGGATCTTTTTGAAGAGATGAAAGCACGAATTAAAGAAGATGATAATTCTGTTCCTTATTTATATAACGGCTATTATTACATAACACGATATGAAAAAGGAAAAGATTATCCGATTTACACCCGTAAAAAAGGAAGTTTAGATGCGCCAGAAGAAATTATGTTTGATTGTAATGAAATGGCTGAAGGACAAAGCTATTTTCAGTTAGGTGGTTTAAATGTTTCAGAAGATAATGTTTGGTGTGCTTTTGCGGTTGATACCGTTTCGCGCAGAGAATATACCATTCAGGTTAAAAATTTACAAACGGGCGAAATTTTACCGTTTAAGTTAGAAAAAACCACCGGAGGTTCAACTTGGGCATCCGATAATAAAACGTTGTTTTATACCCGTAAAGATCCGGTTACGTTACGTTCAAATCAAATTTTTAAACACAAATTAGGAACCGATGTAAATCAGGATCCGTTGGTTTTTTCTGAAGATGACGAAACGTTTACCACTTTTGTTTATAAAGATAAATCTAAAAAATATTTGGTTATTGGTTCTGAATCGACCTTAACGTCAGAATATCAAATATTAGAGGCTAATAATCCTGACGGTAAATTTAGAATTTTTCAGAAACGCAACCGCGGTTTAGAATACAACATTAGTTATTTTGATGGTAAATTTTATATTATTACCAATAAAGACGGCGCTACCAATTTTAAATTAATGGTTGCTGATGAAGGTAAAACCGATAAAAAACACTGGAAAGAATACATTCCGCATCGCGAAGATACGTTGTTAGAAAGCCTTGAAATTTTTAAAGATTACATGGTTATTGAAGAACGTAATAACGGATTAAGTAAAATTTGGATAAAACCGGCGCAGGGCGAAGGTTATTATTTACCTTTTGAGTCTGAAACTTATACGGCTTATGTAGGTACTAATCCTGATTTTAATTCAGAAATTTTAAGATACGGTTATCAATCGTTAACTACGCCATCGTCGGTTATCGATTTTAACATGCGCACGCATGAAAAAGAAGTGAAAAAAGAACAAGAAGTTTTGGGCGGTACGTTTGATAAAAACAATTATGTTGAAGAACGTGTTTGGGCAACTGCTACCGATGGTACTAAAATTCCGATTTCGTTAGTTTATCGTAAAGATGTAAAAAAAGATGGTAAAAATCCATTGCTTCAATATGCATACGGATCATACGGATCTTCATCCGATCCTTACTTTTCTTCTATTCGTTTATCTTTATTAGATCGTGGATTTATTTATGCCATTGCACACATTCGAGGAGGTGAAGAATTAGGTAGAAATTGGTATGAAGACGGAAAATTATTGAAAAAGAAAAATACATTTACTGACTTTGTAGATTGTTCTAAGTTTTTAATTGAAGAAAAATATACCTCGCCAGAACATTTATATGCAGAAGGCGGATCGGCAGGTGGTTTATTAATGGGCGTAATTGTAAATACAAATCCAGAATTGTACAACGGAGTAATTGCTCAGGTACCTTTTGTAGATGTGGTTACAACCATGTTAGACGATTCTATTCCGTTAACTACTGGAGAATATGACGAGTGGGGGAATCCTAATAAAAAAGAATATTTTGATTATATGCTTTCGTACTCGCCAATAGATAATGTTGTTGCTCAAAATTATCCAAATATGTACGTTTCTACTGGGCTGCACGATTCGCAAGTACAATATTGGGAACCTGCAAAATGGGTAGCAAAATTACGCGCGAATAAAACAGATAATAATGTATTATTTTTAGACACAAATATGGATGCAGGCCACGGTGGTGCATCCGGAAGGTTTGAAGCTTTAAAAGAAGTAGCTAAAGAATATAGCTTTTTGTTCGATCTAGAAGGCATAACCGAATAATTTTTGTAAATTTGCACCGTTATTAAGGTGGGTTGCTTAATACAATTTCAGCCTTATTTAATTATATATTTTATGAAAAAAGAAATAAAGGCTTTTGATAATATTCTAGCTCTAATTGGTAATACGCCATTAGTTAAGTTAAGTAAAATTACAAAAGATTTTAAAGGAAGTTTTTACGGAAAAGTTGAGGCATTTAATCCCGGACATTCGTCTAAAGATAGAATTGCACTTCATATTATTGAACAAGCAGAACAAAAAGGGATTTTAAAACCTGGAGATACCATTGTAGAAACTACATCAGGAAATACCGGTTTTGCATTAGCCATGGTGAGCGTTATTAAAGGATATGAATGTATTTTAGCTGTAACTTCCAAATCATCTAAAGATAAAATAGAAATGTTACGTGCTATGGGGGCAAAGGTTTACGTTTGTCCAGCTAATGTAGCAGCAGACGATCCGAGATCGTATTACAGCGTAGCCAAACGTTTACACCAAGAAATTAAAGGATCGGTTTACATCAACCAATATTTTAATGAGTTAAATGCTGATGCGCATTACCAATCTACCGGACCAGAAATTTGGGAACAAACAGCCGGACAAATTACACATTTAGTTGCTTGTTCGGGAACCGGAGGAACTATTTCTGGAACTGCAAAATATTTAAAAGAACAAAATCCGAATATTCGCGTAATTGGCGTTGATGCATACGGATCGGTACTTAAAAAATACCACGAAACTCGAGAATTTGATACCGACGAAATTTATCCGTATCGCATTGAAGGCATGGGGAAAAACTTAATTCCTACGGCAACTAATTTTGATTTGATTGATAAATTTGTAAAAGTTACTGATGAAGATGCTGCGCACAGCGCCAGAAATTTAGCACATACCGAAGGTTTGTTTTTAGGTTATACATCAGGAGCTGCAATTCAGGCAATTAAACAATTAGAACAAGAAGGTGAATTTGATGAAAACAGCATTGTTGTTGTTATTTTTCCAGATCACGGTTCGCGTTATATGGCCAAAATTTATAACGAAGATTGGATGAGTGAACAAGGTTTTTTTGATGCTGTTCATACCGACGAATCTTTAAAAATTGAATATATAAAATAAAAAAATATATCGTACATTTACCAAACTCAATTGCTTGCAATTGAGTTTTTTTATACCCTAAATTACTATGTTTTTTTCTATTATTATTCCAATATATAACAGGCCCGACGAAATTGACGAGCTTTTACAAACATTAACTCAACAAACGTACAATCAACCTTTTGAAATTGTTGTTGTTGAAGATGGATCTAGCATAACTTGTGAGCATATTATTGCCAAATATCAAGATAAATTAAACGTTTCGTATTTTTTTAAACCCAATTCTGGTCCTGGAGATTCTAGGAACTTTGGTATGCAAAAAGCCCAAGGAGATTATTTTATAATTTTTGATTCTGATTGTTTAATTCCTGAGCAATATTTAGCTGAAGTTGATGCTTATTTATCTCAAAATTTTGTGCATTGTTTTGGCGGTCCTGATGCGGCTCATAATAGCTTTTCAGACATTCAAAAAGCAATTAACCATACCATGACATCGTTTTTAACTACCGGTGGCGTTCGTGGCGGTTCTGAAAAAATAGATAAGTTTCAACCTCGTAGCTTTAATATGGGTATTTCTAGACAAGCTTTTGTTGCAACACAAGGTTTTGGTAAAGTACATCCTGGTGAAGATCCGGATTTATCAATCAGATTATGGAATTTAGGCTACGATACGGCATTAATAAGCAATGCTTATGTTTATCACAAACGTCGCATCGATTTTAAAAAGTTTTACAAACAAGTTAATAAATTCGGTAAAGCGCGTCCAATTCTTAATTTTTGGTATCCTAAGTACAAAAAGTTAACGTATTGGTTTCCTGTTTGTTATGTTTTTCAGTTTTTGTTGTCGCTTATTTTAACACTTTTAGGTGTTAAATTATTTTTATATATCAATATATTCTATTTATTTTTAATCGCTTTTCAAGCAACAATTTCTTACAAAAGCTTAAAGATAGGTTTTTTAACTGTTTTAACAACATTAATACAATTTACTGGCTATGCCTTAGGTTTTATAAAAGCTTACTTTAAAATCTTTATTTTAAAAATAGAACCTAAAAAAGCTTTACCAGATATGTTTTTTAAATAATAATTATGGCGAAAATTATTGGAATTACTGGCGGAATAGGCAGTGGTAAGACAACTCTTATAGAATATTTAAAATCTTTAGGATATTTCGTATATGTATCTGATAATGAGGCAAAGAATTTATTAAATTCTAAAGAAATCATTAATAAAGTGCAATTTTTGTTTAAAAAACACGTTTTAATATTAGATGGAGTTTTAGACAGAAAAAAACTAGCCGAAATTGTTTTTGCGGATCCGGAACAATTACAAAAATTAAACAATTTGATTCATCCTTTGGTTAAAGAGCATTTTGACAATTGGACAAAGCAACATGAAAACGAATCGCTTTTGTTTAAAGAATCTGCAATTTTATTCGAATCTGGTGCTTATAAAGCTTGTGATTATACCATTTTAATAACTGCGCCAGAAGCTTTACGAATTGCACGCGTTATGCAACGCGATGGCGTTTCTGAAGAAAATGTAAAAGAAAGAATGAATAACCAATGGTCGGATCAGCAAAAAGCACAATTTTCTGATTATATTATTGAAAACATCGATTTAGAGGCCGCTAAACAAGAAATTATTAATGTAATTAACAAGATTGGTTAAAATTCATTGTTAATTTTTGGTTAATTAGTGAAGTAGATTTATGTTAAAATTGTATTTTTGGTTATGAACAATAAGGTAAGATTCCGTTTTTTAATTGTTTTAATGACAATTTCTATTATAGGAATAATAGGTGTGCAATTATTTTGGATGTATACCTCGTTAGAAAATAATAAAGAACAGTTTAAATATAATGTATTACAAGTTTTAAACGGCGTTGGTAAAACGCTGGAAAATAATGAATTGACTGATTTTTATAAGGAGTATAGTGAAATGGCTAAAAAGTCAACAACGCCTCCTACAAAAAACGTAGCTAGAGAATTTAAATACATTAAAAGAGATTTTAATACCAATCAGGAAATAATTTATTCTAATACTTTATTCCAGGAAGATTATAACGTTAAAAAAAATTATTTTGATAAAGGTTTGGATACAAGTTCTATTTATAGATACTCATCTAAACGAAAAACAGAAATAGTTGATAAAAAGTTTATTGATAACTTTGGTTTTGATGATGGAAAATCTAAAAGTCAGGTTATAGAAAATGAAGGTTATTTAGATGCATATGATATTGCGAATTTTAATGTAAATTACCGCGATATTGTTGCTTTAAAGCCGATTTCTGATCGTATTGATACCGAGGAGTTAGCTGGGATTTTAAAAGAAGAGTTAAAAAAATATGGCCTTTCAACCGATTTTGAATTCTGTGTTTACAGCAAAAATTTACCTACTAAGGTAAAATCTGAAGATTTTCTTTACAATAAAGACAATACGTATGCTGCGCCTATATTTTTTAATAACGACAACCAAACTAATTTTCAGTTACTAGTTAGCTTTCCAGACAAAAATGAATTTTTATTTTCATCTTTATTAGGATTGTCTTTGCTTTCTATATTGTTTACTATGATTATTATAGGTACGTATTATAGTGCAATTACGCAGCTGAAAAATCAAAAAGAAATTTCTGAGATCAAATCAGATTTCATTAACAATATGACACACGAATTTAAAACACCAATTGCAACTATCAATTTGGCTTTAGATTCAATTAAAAATCCGAAAATATTTAGTGATTCCGAAAAAGTTCACCGTTATTTAGGATTAATTAAAGAAGAAAACAAACGCATGTTAGCTCAAGTTAACAATGTGTTGCAGATTTCAAGATTAGAAAAACAAGAAGCGGTTATTGAAAAAGAACCTTTCGATGTTCACGAATTAATACAAGATGGTGTTGACCATGTGAAGTTATTAGTTGAAGATCGTCAAGGAAAAGTGAGTTTGGATTTGCAAGCTTTAGAGTCTGAAGTTAATTTAAATCAAACGCATTTTACGAGCATTATGGTTAACTTGCTTGATAATGCTATTAAATATTCGCCTGAAGCACCAGTAATAAACGTTAAAACGTTTAACGATGCACCCGGAAGTATTACCATACAAGTTAGTGATAAAGGGCAGGGAATGAGCAAAACCGCATTAAAACGTGTTTTTGAACAATTTTATCGTGAACATACAGGGAATTTACACAACGTTAAAGGGCATGGTTTGGGGCTCGCCTATGTAAAACGTATTGTAGAGGACTTGAATGGTCAAATATCTGTAGAGAGTGAAAAAGGTAAAGGCTCTACATTTACAATCAAAATGCCACTAATATAATAAGAAAGAAAATGGATGTAATGAACAAAAAAATTCTATTAGTAGAAGATGATCCAAACTTTGGAGCAGTACTTAAAGATTATTTATTAATAAATGATTTTGACGTTACTTTAGCTAAAAATGGAATGGAAGGCTTCGAAAAATTTAAAAAAGAAACTTTCAATTTATGTATTCTAGATGTGATGATGCCATACAAAGATGGTTACACACTAGCAAAAGAAATTAGAGAAAAAAATAAAGAAATTCCTATTATATTCTTAACTGCAAAATCAATGAAAGAAGATGTTTTGCGTGGGTATAAAGTAGGAGCTGATGATTACTTAAACAAACCGTTTGATTCGGAAGTTTTATTACTTAAAATTCGTGCTATTTTACAACGTAAAGCTACGGAAGTAAAAACAGACAATACGCGTTTTGAGTTTGAAATTGGTAAGTTTCATTTAAATTCTAAGCTACGTTCTTTAACTTTTCCTGGGCAAGAGCCAATTAAATTGTCGCCTAAAGAGAATGAGTTATTAAAAATGTTAGCTTTACATGAAAATGATTTAATGCCGCGTGAATTGGCTTTAACTAAAATTTGGAGAGATGATAACTATTTTACATCTCGAAGCATGGATGTTTATATTGCAAAATTACGTAAGTATTTAAAAGCAGATGAAAACGTTGAAATTATTAACATTCACGGTGAAGGTTTCCGTTTAGTTGATAAAAGTAAAGTTGAAGAATAACAAAAAAGAAAAGGTCAGTTTTTAAAACTGACCTTTTTTATTTTAATTCAACTTCCATACAAAAGCAAACTTTTTTATTTTTCTCGATTGTAAATAAAATATGATTGTTTACTTGTGTTTTTTTAATTTCTACTTGTTCGTTCAAATTTAATTCTCGTAAATAATTTAGGTTTAAAGATTTTATTTGCTCATTAACAATCAAATCAACATCAAAAACATCTAAGCACCATTCTACATATTTTACATTGTTTACGTGGTTTACAATGTCTAAGTCTGATAACCTTACTTGGCGTTGCTCTACCAATTGCGTGGGTTCGGCATAATTAATTCTGCTTGCTTCTTTGCTTGTAGGTTTACGATCTGGATATCGAATTAAATGACCCGAATTAATAGCTAACTGATCGGCTGCTTTACGACGCTCGGTATCTAAAACTACCCATAAACTTGTAGCGCCAGCCAATTTTTTATCGCCCAAATACATTTCAATGGCACGAATAGAACGGCCGTTGTCTAAATATTCAATCCAAGTTGTAATAGTAACTTCATCTCCCCATTTAGGCATTTCAATAACCTCAATATACATGCGGCTTACAACCCAAGCTTGTTTGTTTGCTTGCATATCAGCAAAACTCATTCCGCCAGAATCTGAATGTGCCGAAGCTGTTAGCTGAAACAAATGATTCATGTCGGTATATTTTAGTTTTCCGTTAGCTGCACATTGTGTGAAGTTTATTTCCCAGTTTAATGAAAATATGGATTGAAAATTTGGTGATATAGGCATTTACGATTGAATTATGGAGTTTACGGTATTAATAATTTCATTGTAATCGGTTTTATAATCAAACCAATGGGTATTTTCGGTTCGTTTAAACCAAGTAATTTGACGCTTGGCAAAACGACGTGTATTTTTCTTAATTTCTTCAGTAGCTGTTTCTAAATCTGTATTTCCGTCTAAATAATCAAAAATTTCGCGATAACCTACCGTTTGTAAAGCATTTAAATTTTTATTAGGATATAAGTTTTTAACTTCATCTAGCAATCCGTTTTTTAGCATGATATCAACACGTAAATTAATGCGTTCATACATTTTTTCACGATCGGCAGTTAACCCAATAATTATAGGCGTAAAATTTCGTGTTTGCGTTCTTTTACCTAAATAACTTGAATATGGCTTTTCGCTACCTATGGTAACCTCCAGAAAACGCATCATGCGCTGTGGGTTTTCTAACGTTTGCGGATTGTTTTGCTGTAAAAAAGTGAAATATTCAGGATCTAAAGTTTGTAATTGTTGTTGTAAATATGCTATTCCATTTTTTTCGTACAAAGCAATTAAATTTTGGCGTACGTGCATAGCAACTTCAGGAAATTCATCAAAACCTTTTAAAACTGCATCCACGTACAACCCAGAACCTCCAACAAGAATTTGAACGTTATTGGATTGAAACAGTTCTTCTAACTTAGCTAAAGCTTCAATTTCAAAATCACCTACGGTATAATTTTCAAAAATTGATTTATTTTGAATGAAATGATGTGGAGCTTGTTCTAATTCGGTTTTTGAAGGAACAGCGGTGCCAATTTCCATTTCTTTATAAAATTGACGGCTGTCGCAAGAAATAATGTTGCAATTATAATAATTTGCTAATTGAATTGCCAAGGCCGTTTTACCAATAGCCGTTGGCCCAACTACGGTAAGTAAGTAATTTTTATTGGCCATTTTTAACTTAATTTTTCGCCACAATTATGGCAATAATTTGCATCTTGGTTGTATATAAACGTTGTACAACGCGGGCAAATACGATGTTCTTCTAACTCAGGGTTTTGTTTGTTTGCATTGGCATATTCAGCCGTAACAATTCCGGTTGGTACAGCAATGATTCCGTATCCCATTATCATAATAAATGAAGCAATAGCTTGACCAAGGGCCGTGTGTGGTGAAATATCGCCATAACCAACGGTTGTCATGGTTACAATACACCAATAAATGCTTGTTGGGATATCTTTATAGCCGTGTTCTGGCCCTTCAACCAAATACATTAAAGTACCCAAAACGATAGAAAGTACAATAATGAAATATACAAACACTAAAATTTTATTCCGGCTTGCTTTTAGTGCTAATTTTAAATGATATTGCTGACCTAATACTGGCATTAAATCTAAAATAGCGAATAAGCGTAGTAAACGTAAACTTCTGAAAACAATTAAAACTTTTGAAGTTGGAATAAAGAACGATAAATACATGGGCAACAATGCCAGTAAATCTACAATACCCCAAAAGCTAAAAATATAGTTTAGCGGGCGTTTGTTGCACAAAATCCGTAAAATATATTCAACAGTAAAAAATACAGTTATTACCCATTCTGCAACTACAAAAAAGTGATGATGTAAGCTGTCGTACCTTGGCATTGATTCTAAAGTAATTAGAATTAAGCTAAGTAGAATAACAACTAATAAGGATAAGTCGAATAATTTACCCCAAAACGTATTGGCACCATATATGATGATATAAATTTGCTGACGCAAAAGGTCATATTTGGATTTAATTTTGTTTCTCATAACACCCTAATAAGGAATCATTTTTAACTCTTTTTTACGCACAAAACTTTCTACGATATTAAAGCTTTCGTTGGACTGATCGAGTGGGGTAATAATATTTTTTAAAATATTGAGCTTGTTAATTTGATGGTTCAAATTAAAAAAACAATATCCCAAAACTTTTTTATTTTCCACCCAAATAGCACTTCTTTCTTCAATCGTACGTCCTTTATCTATAACAATAAAATTGGTGTGTTTGGTATTATAAGTTTCAATAAATTGTTCTACACGTGCATTATATGCTTTTTTATTTTCTATTTCTAAACAAGCACCTAAGCATTTTTTATTTGAATAAGCAGTACACGGTTTGTGTTCTGCAACATCTAAATTAACATGTTTACAAAGCTGAAATTTTTCGGTAACGTAATCTAAAAACTTTTCGCCTTCTTGCAGAGTAGCAAAGCAGGTGATTTCTTTACGACGTTTGTCTTTTTTTAAGATGCGAAAGCCATAATATCCATCTTTATTTTTCTGTTTGTAAAGGGCAAACGGAACGGTTGATTTTAATAAAACCTTATTATACTTGGGTTTGTTAATTTCTATTTCGCGAACTTCTTTTAAGCTCGCTAACAATTCGCTTCCTGTTTCTTCGTACGTAATAGTAAAAACTTCTTTTTGGATGCGTAATGCTTTTTTAGAATTTTGCGTAAAATGCTGATTTACCTTACGCTTCATGTTTTTACTTTTTGCAATATAAATAATTGCTCCTTGTTCGTTATGAATGTAATAAATACCTGTTTTAGATGGAACTTTATCTAAAATATCTAACAATTTGGGTGAAATACCGCTGTCAATTTCAGACTTTACTAAACCAGTTAAAATTTCTTTATTGGTGTCTTTTGCTAATAAAACTTTAAAAAGTTTAACGGTTGCCATAGCATCTCCGCTTGCGCGATGACGATCTGCAATAGGAATACCTAAACTGCGTACCAACTTACCTAAAGAATACGAAGCTTGTTCGGGTAATAATTTTTTTGATAAATCTACCGTACAAAGCGTTTCGCGTACAAAATCATAACCTAAACGTTTAAATTCGGTGCGAATAACACGGTAATCAAAACTGGCGTTGTGAGCAACTACGATGCAGCCTTCGGTAATTTCTATAATACGTTTAGCAACCTCATAAAACTTAGGCGCCGAGCGTAACATGGCATTGTTAATGCCGGTAAGTTTAATAACAAACGGTTGTATCGGAATTTCGGGATTTATTAAGCTAATAAACTGATCTACCACCTCGTGGCCATCAAATTTATAAATAGCAATTTCAGTAATTCCTTCTTCGTTAAACTGACCGCCAGTTGTTTCTATGTCTAGAATTGCGTACAATAGCTGTTTTTTTATCGTGAACCAAAAATATTACTACCAATGCGTACCATATTGCTGCCGCAAGCTACAGCTAGCTGGTAATCACCGCTCATTCCCATAGATAGGAAATGAAAATCAATATTAAAGGTTTTTATATTTTTATGTTTATTGAATAATTGGTTTAAAAAATCGAATTCGGCTTTTATTTGTTCCTGATTATCAGTAAAAGATGCCATGCCCATTAAACCTGCTATGTTAATGTTTTTAAGCGTTGCAAGTTCCGGGCTTTCTAAAAGCTCGATTAATTCACTTTCGTTTAAGCCAAATTTAGTTTCTTCTTGCGCAATAAATACCTGAAGTAAGCAATTAATTGTGCGGTTGTTTTTTAAAGCTTGTTTGTTTATTTCTTTCAATAATTTTAAGCTATCTACCCCGTGAATTAAATAAACATACGGTGCCATGTATTTTACCTTGTTGGTTTGTACATGTCCAATCATATGCCATAAAATATCTTGCGGCAACTGCTCAAACTTTTCGGTCATTTCCTGAATTTTGTTTTCACCAAAATGACGCTGTCCAGCTTCATATGCTTGTTGTAAATCGCTTACGGGTTTGGTTTTAGAAACAGCAACTAAAGTTACGTTAGTTGGTAACGTATCTTTTACCTGTTTCAAATTGGTTTGAATTGACATAATCATAAATAATTATTGTAAATACAAATTTAGTTTATATTATTATATTTTAATCGCTTGAAAACTAAAATGTAAACTTTACAAGCGTTGCGTTTTCTTTAAATTTCGTAAATAATTACGCCGTTACAAAATTTAGGTTCAATGTACGTACTTTTTGGCGGCATAATTAAATGATTGTCAGCGATTTGTTTTATTTCGTTAATGTGTACGGGGTACAACATAAAAGCAACTTCAAATTGACCAGAATCTACTTTTTCTTTTAATTGCGTAATTGATTTTGTTCCTGGTAAATATTCAATGCGATCGTCATTACGTAAATCACCAATGCCTAAAATAGGATGCAAAACCGTATCGTATAATATTTGCGCATCTAATTGATTTAAAACGCCTTGCATTTGATACGTTTCCTTTTTTAAAGTTAAGGCATAAAAGGCCCCGTCTAAATACATACCAAACTGAAACTTTTGAGTAGGATTCCAAATTTCTTGTCCTTTTGGGGTTACAATAAAATGTTTTTCTAAAAGGTTTAAAAATTCCTGTTTGCTGTGGTTGTTTAAATCGTGAATTAATCGATTAAATTCGTAAATTTTAACATTATCATCAGCAATTAAAAAACTCATAAAATATTTTAAGTTTTCGTTGTTAGTTTCTTTATCCTGATTGTATAGCATTTCTGCGGATGCCGATCGGTGATGACCATCAGCAATATAAAGGTTTGGAATGGTGCTGAACTTTTGCGTTAACCAAGCAATGTCGGTTGGAGCTGCAATGCGCCAAACAATATGTTTTTCTTTTTTATGAGTCGAAAATTCATAAATGGGTGTATTTTGCTTTTGATCAGCTAACCAGGTATTTAGTTCGGTTTCGTTAGGATAGGTAATAAGTACGGGTTCGGTATTAAAACCGGTTACGTGCAAATAATCTTTAAACATATCTACCCGATATTCTAACGTGTTTTCGTGTTTTTTGATTACGTTGTTTTGATAATCTTCTATGCTAGTTCCGCAAAGAATACCGGTAAAGGTATTTTTGTTGGATTGAATTTCGTAAATGTAAAAAACCGGATCGGTTTCTTGTTTAAAAACAGCATCTTTTTTAAAATCTAGGTATTTGTTGCGCACCATTTTAAATCGCTTTTCGTTGGTGATTTTTTGTTGTAGCGCGTACCCAGGATTAATAATGTGCAAAAAAGAATACGGATTAAAATCTAGTTGCGCGGCTAATTCGGCTGGAGAATAGTCGTCGTAAGTACGTGCGGTAACTAAGCTAACTTTATCTGCTGTGGGTCTGACAGCTTTAAACGGAATAATTTTTGCCACTGATAATAGATTTTATTTACTGTTTTAGCTATTAGCTCCGACTGAGAAAATAGCTTTGAAAATTTAATTTTAAAATTAGAAACGAAAACGGAATCTTGTTTATTAGATATCTGAGCGTTTACTACTTTAAAACCTTAAAAAAACCTGCAAAACGAATTTTGCAGGTTGGGATTTATTTTTTGAAAAAATCGGAAACTTTTTCTGCCTTTTTACTTTGTGCATAGTCGTAAAAACCTTCGCCTGATTTTACGCCTAATTTACCTGCTTGAACCATGTTTACTAACAACGGACATGGTGCGTATTTTGGATTTTTAAAACCGTCGTACATAACGTTTAAAATAGACAGGCAAACATCTAAACCAATAAAATCGGCTAATTGTAACGGTCCCATTGGGTGTGCCATGCCTAGTTTCATTACGGTATCAATTTCTTCAACACCTGCAACGCCATTATATAACGTTTCGATAGATTCGTTAATCATTGGCATTAAAATACGGTTGGCTACAAAGCCCGGATAATCATTAACTTCAACCGGAGTTTTAGCTAATTTTTTAGACAGTTCCATGATAATGTTAGTTACTTCATTCGTGGTGTTGTATCCGCGAATAATTTCTACCAACTTCATAATCGGCACCGGATTCATGAAATGCATACCAATTACACGTTCAGGATGTACTACAACCGAAGCAATTTTGGTTATTGAAATACTTGAGGTGTTTGAAGCTAAGATTACGTTATGATCACAAACTTCGCTTAAGGTTTTAAATATGTTTAATTTTAGGTCAACATTTTCTGTAGCAGCTTCTACCACTAAATCTACTCCAACTACACCGTCTTTAATATCAGTATATGTTATAATGTTACCTATGGTATCAATCTTGTCTTGCTCAGTAATGGTACCTTTTGTTACCATTCGTTCTAGATTGTTGGCAATAGTTTGCATGCCACGCTCAATTGCTTTGTCTGATATGTCAATAAGCTTAACTGTAAATCCAGATTGTGCAAAGGTATGAGCAATTCCGTTGCCCATGGTTCCTGCACCAATTACTGCAATAGTTTTCATGATTTAATTTGTTTTTTAGTTTTGAAATATAACAAATAGTTTTTAATTATTTGGAGTAGGATTCTATAATACGATATGCAATTTCTAATGCTTTTGTACCTTGTTCTAATGTTACCACTGGTTGGGTGTTGTTGTTAATCGCATCAGCAAAGGTTTCTAACTCGTCTAAAATTGCATTGTTAGGTTCTACCGTTGGATTGTCGTAGTAAATTTGTTTTTTAACGCCTTCGGCATTTTGTAAAATTAAATCAAAATCGCCCGGAACTTCTGGCGCATCTTTCATTTTTACTACCTCACAAATTTTATCTAAATAATCAACAGATATATAAGCATCTTTTTGGAAAAAACGAGCTTTACGCATGTTTTTCATTGAGATGCGGCTTGATGTTACGTTAGCTACGCAGCCGTTTTCAAATTCAATGCGGGCGTTACAAATATCTGGAGAATCAGAAATAACTGCCGTTCCTGAAGCATGAATAGATTTTACTTCAGAATCTACCACGCTTAAAATTGCATCAATATCATGAATCATTAAATCTAAAACCACAGGCACGTCGGTACCACGCGGATTAAATTCGGCCAAACGATGCGTTTCAATAAACATAGGATTGTTTATTTTTTCGCGTACGGCTTTAAAAGCTGGATTAAAACGTTCTACGTGCCCAACTTGCCCTTTTACTTGATGTTGTTTTGCTAATGCAATTATATTTTGTGCTTGCTCAATTGTTGTTGCAATTGGTTTTTCTATAAAAATATGTTTACCTGCCGTAATGGCCTGAACTGCACATTCGTAATGGTTTAAGGTTGGGGTTACAATATCAACCACATCAACGGCTGCAATAAGCGCTTCGATAGATGTGAATCGGTGGTAACCAAATTCTTCAGCAACTTTAATTGCATTCGATTCAATAGGATCGTAAAAGCCGACTAAATTATATTTTTCAGATTGATTTAAAAGTCTTAAATGAATTTTTCCTAGGTGACCGGCACCTAAAACGCCAATTTTAAGCATAAAAAAATATTTTGTAAACAAATGTACTATATAAAAAAGGTAGTTACCAAATAAAAAAGCGAAGAATTAATATTTAAAATTCATCTAAAATGGGTTTAAAGTTGCAATATCGCAGGTAAGCGCTTATTTTTGAGCTGAAATTTATTTATTGCATTTTGAGAGATACCACGAAACATTTAGGACGACGCAATCAGTTAGTAAATTTGTTGCAGCAAAAAGGAATTAAAGATTTGCGCGTGTTAGAAGCTATTCGTAGCGTTCCGCGACATTTGTTTTTAAATTCGAGCTTTGAAGATATTGCTTATTTAGACCGTGCTTTTCCTATTGGATCTGGTCAAACCATTTCGCATCCTTATACAGTAGCTTTTCAGTCTGAACTTTTAGAGGTGAAAGATGGAGATAAAATATTAGAAATAGGTACCGGTTCGGGCTACCAAACCGCTATATTATTAAAGTTAGGCGCTCGTGTTTATACGGTTGAACGCCAAAATGAGTTGTATAAAAATACGGCTAAAATTTTTAATCAGTTGCACATTCGTCCAAAAATTTATTCGTTTGGCGATGGTTATAAAGGCATGCCCAACGAAGCACCTTTTGATGGTATTATTGTAACCGCTGGCGCACCTTACGTACCGGAAGCTTTGTTGTTGCAATTAAAAATAGGAGGAAGGTTGGTAATTCCGGTAGGCGATGAAATACAAATCATGACGGTATTGGTTCGCGTAAGTGAATCGCAATTTGAAAAACACGAATTTGGTGATTTTAAATTTGTTCCGTTGTTAGAAAATAAAAATTAGGTTGTCAATCTAGTAAATAAGTAGATTTAAAATTATACAATTTGTTTTTTACAGGCTCTTTTTTTTACGGATTATAAAAACACACGGTTTTACTTCTCCTTAACAAAATAAATAGCATTTATAGTACAATTGGAAAAACAAATGCGTATTTTTGTATCACAAAAAAACAAAGTTACATATCAAAAATAAAAATACTATGAGTTCATTTGACGTAGTTGTTATCGGATCAGGTCCTGGTGGATACGTAGCAGCAATTCGTTGCGCACAATTAGGAATGAATACTGCTATTATTGAAAAATATTCAACTTTAGGCGGTACATGTTTAAACGTAGGATGTATTCCTTCAAAAGCTTTATTAGCTTCATCTCACCACGTAGATGAAATTAAACACTTTGCTGATCATGGAATTGAATTAGCTGGTGATTTTAAAGTTGATTTAGAAAAAATGATTGCTCGTAAGCAAGCAGTTGTAGATCAAACTTGTGGTGGTGTTAAGTTTTTAATGGACAAAAATAAAATTACAGTTTTTGAAGGCGTAGGTTCGTTTGAAAATGCAACTACAATTAATGTAACTAAAAATGACGGTTCTGTTGAGCAAATTACGGCTAAAAATACCATTATTGCTACCGGATCTAAACCATCAACTTTGCCATTTATTACTTTAGATAAAGAACGTGTAATTACATCTACAGAAGCTTTAAAATTAAAAGAAGTTCCAAAACATTTAATCATTATTGGTGGTGGTGTTATTGGTTTAGAGCTTGGTCAAGTTTATTTACGTTTAGGAGCTCAGGTTTCTGTAGTAGAATATGCAGATCGTATTTTACCTACTATGGATGCAGCGGTTTCTAAAGAATTAACAAAAGTGCTTAAAAAAGCAGGTATGAAATTTTATACTTCGCACAAAGTACAAAAAGTAGAACGCCAAGGAGAAACTGTTTTAGTTGAAGCATTAAATGCTAAAGGAGAAGTTGTTTCTTTAGAAGGTGATTATACATTAGTAGCAGTTGGTCGTCGTCCATACACAGACGGATTAAATGCTGAAAAAGCTGGAGTAAAAATTACTGAAAGAGGACAAGTAGAAGTTAACGATCACTTACAAACAACTGCTGCAAACATTTATGCAATTGGTGATGTGGTTCGTGGTGCTATGTTAGCTCATAAAGCTGAAGAAGAAGGTGTTTTAGTTGCTGAATTTTTAGCTGGACAAAAACCTCATATTGATTACAACTTAATTCCTGGTGTAGTTTATACATGGCCAGAAGTTGCTGCTGTTGGTAAAACAGAAGAGCAATTAAAAGCTGAAGGAAAAGAATATAAAGCAGGACAATTCCCATTCAAAGCTTTAGGACGTGCTCGTGCAAGTGCTGATTTAGATGGATTTGTTAAAATTTTAGCTGATAAAAATACTGACGAAGTTTTAGGGATTCACATTGTAGGTGCTCGTGCAGCAGATTTAATTGCTGAAGCTGTAGTTGCTATGGAATACCGTGCATCAGCAGAAGATATTTCTCGTATGTCACACGCGCATCCAACGTTTGCAGAAGCGATTAAGGAAGCTGCTTTGGCTGCAACAGAAAATAGAGCTTTACACGTATAGTTCAATATAAAATAATGATTTGGTCGTTTAGTTCTGCTAAACGACCTTTTTTTATGGTAAAATTTAAAATAATATTTATATTTACTTCTATACCTTTAAGGATTAACCTTATTGCTTATTCCCGTTTTTTTATTTCATAGCCAATGAAAAATGAACTTATTAGTAAAATTGCTGATTGGCACGAACAAGACAATCACATAAATATTATTCAAGCTTTGCTACAAATACCCGTTCAGGATTTGAACTTTGAGCTGAAAGGATATTTAGGTCGCGCATATAATAATATATCCGAGTTTGATAAAGCCTTAAAAGTTTTATTAACCGAAGAAGTTTTAGGTAAAAATGATTCACTTTGGAACTACCGAGTAGGTTTTGCTTATTATTATAAAAATGAATTCGAAATGGCTTTTTATTACTTTAATAAAAGTGCTTTGTTAGGTGATGAAGCAGCCAATACATTTAAGCAATGGTGTTTTAACGAAATTCAATTTAAAAAATGGTATCGCTTAACGGTTGATACGATTGAATTTTTATCACAACATAACGGCGATTGGAATTTGTTGTCTGAAAATAGGCAAGAATTAGTAGCGCTTTATTTGTTAGAAGATGAAGTAACTGCGCTTGGTTTTTTACACTTTTTTAGCAACTGGGGATACAGCTGTTATGTTAATGCTTATAAAGGATTAATCCGTTTAGGATACCCAAAATGTGCGCAAGCCATTAAAAAACAGTTTGAGCTTATTAATGCGATGCAATACAATCGGGATGCAAATACAATTTTAGATATTCCGACTTTGTTAAGCATTTCAGATCAAGATAAAATAAAAGCTTTAGATAAGGTTTATAAAAAAAATAACGAATTTTTACCAGAAAAAGTTATTGCTTATTTTGAAGACGAATTGTTGACTAAAAAAATGTCAGACAAAAAAGAAAAAGTTAATGTTTTGTATCTAAATTTGGACTTAGATACCAAACATTAATTATCATTTTTATTGTTATCTATGAGCGGTAGTAAATTTAGGGTTACAAATCCGATATGAATTACATCGATTGTTTCCAAAGTATTGGTATTTAATTAAGCAGCACGATTTTTTAAAATTTTATGCAAGTTTTATTGCTAACAAAACACCAAAATTAGATAAAAGCTGTATTTTTACATACAATCAACCATTATTTAGTTCATAGTATGAAAAAATTCTTAATTCCTTTGTTTATAGTTATCTTTTTAGCCTTGGCCGGAATTGTATATTATAAATATTATTTTGTTTTTGGAGAAGGTGTTAAATCGGGCTATTTAAATTATGCCGTTAAAAAGGGAAATGTTTTTAAAACTTACGAAGGTATGCTAATTCAAGAAGGATTTGGCGGTACCAAAAAAGGGCAGTTTTCAAGTTACGAATTTGAATTTTCTGTAGTGGATAAAGAAATTTTTGAAGTACTTGAAAAAAATAGCGGTAAAGTTTTTGACTTACGTTACAAAGAATATCACAACGCTATTCCGTGGCGTGGTAATACCGCATATATTGTAGATTCTATTTTAAGCATGAAATAAACAGTAACCCTCAGTTTTATGAGGGTTTTTTTATCAGTAATTATGGATTTAGTTCAATTTATAGATTTGGTTCAAAGTTTTGGTTCGGTAACGTATGATACGCCTTTTGATGAAAATACTTTGGTATTTCGAATAGGGGGTAAAATATTTTTACTTACTGATATTGCACAATGGGATAGTAATGAACCGCGAATGAATATTAAAGCATTACCCGAAAATGTTGAAAAATACTTGGCCAACTATTCTTTTGTTGAACCAGGATATCATATGAATAAAAAACATTGGGTAACGGTAACCGTTAACCAAGTTTCATCGCAGAACTTGTTAAAACAATGGATTCATGATTCGTACAACTTAGTGTTTAACAGCCTTACAAAAAAATTACAAGCCGAATTGTTGGAAAATAAATAAAATGGATTCATTAACACAAATTGCTGTCGGAATTGCTACGGCCGAACTTTGCTTAGGTAAACAACTTAAAAATAAAGCTTTTTTATACGGTGCCGTTATTGCAACCTTGCCCGATTTAGATATTTATTTAGGTAAGCTGTTCGATCCTATTACGGCTATTGCTATGCATCGCAGTTTCAGTCATTCCATATTATTTTTTTTATTAGCATCGGTTCCCATTGGTGCCATTATGTTTAAGCTCGAAAAAGGCCATGTAAAGCTTTTTCAAGCCATAAATGCCAGCTTTTTTATACTATTTACCCATTCGTTGCTTGATGCATTTACAACTTGGGGCACTCAAATATTTTGGCCATTGCCGTATCGTGCAGCCATAAAATCCATTTTTGTGGTCGATTTTTTCTATACCATTCCATGGTTAATTTTTTTGTTTTTAGTTTACAAAAATAGCAATCCAATAAAACGAGCTAAATGGCTTAAAATTGGTTTTGTAATTACTTCTTGCTATTTACTTTTAGGTATTGTATTAAAAATTTACGTTACTCAGCAGGTTAAAAATGCATTGCATGGTCAAAATATTACGTATACCAAAATTATAGTAAAACCAACCTTTAGTAATGTTGTTTTATGGAACATTAATGTAATGACCAACGATGCATTTTTATTAAGTGATTTCTCTGTATTTGATGCCCAACCAATGCCTTTTAAAAGCTATGATCGAAATTTGTATTTGGCAGAACCGTACCAAATGCAGCCGGTTTATAACCAATTGGTAAATATTTCTGAAGGATGGTTTACCTTGCAACAAACAGAGCAAGGCATTTTGTTTAACGATTTGCGTTTTGGCTTACTAAAAGATGATGCCACGAAGCCGCAATTTGCTTTTAGCTATAAATTGATGGAATCTGAGAGTGGATTAACTGCCGAAGAATTGCCTAAAGATAATCGCGATGGTAAAGCTTTACTTCAAAATTTATATAACCGCATTTTTACTTCCGTAACACAATAAAGTAAGAAAATATTAGTTAAAATAGTGTCTGTTTTGATGAATATTTTATGGTTGTTCTTACTCGTGTTGAACAATTACAAGATTGTTTAACCCAATTAAAAAAAGCACTTGCTAAAAATAAAAAATCCGATCCAAGTATTATAAACTTGGGCAATCGGGCTTTATTTCTTTTAGATGAATTGCTGAGCGAGAATCCTTATGATTTTAAGTTGCGTTTGCAACGCGTACAATTAAATTCAGATTGGTTGTTTCATGATTATGAATCGGTTTATAAAGATGCTGAATTTATAGTAAATCAGGCACCTTACAACCAACATAAGTTAGAAGGTTATACGTGGATGCAATGGGTAGTTGCAAAAAAAGCTGCACCTATAAATCTTATTCAATTATTAGAAAATAAGCTTATTGATATTCATTTAATTGCAATGCCTTTGCATCAAAAAGATGCTGTTTTAGCTAGCACTTTTTACGATTTAGCAAAGGCGTATTTAGAAATAAATCAGGAAAGCTACGCTTATCAATTACTTGGATCTTCATTTTTACACGATCCGTATAGCAGCGATCGTAATTTATATTTAGGCTTGTATTTTTTAAAACAGCAAGAATTTAAAACAGCAGAAATGTATTTGTGGTTTCATTTTTTATGGGCCAATCACACATCAAAAACTAAAATTTTAAAATATGGTGTGATATTAAATCAATTGTACGAAAATCAACAAATAAATAATGCACCAAATTTAATTGCTTTGCTTTTTGCTATTATTCGCAACAATAAAACTTCTTTTGGTTGTATTACTTTACCCGATTTTTATAACAAATATGGAGATAAATTAAAATATGAAGCCGCTCGATTTCCATCCAATTCTAAACTTCAGGCTGTTCTTGCTAATACGTATTTTTTAGATTTTCAGAAATATGAAAAAGCCTTTTGTTATTATCAGCAAATGTTGGCGGGTGATGATCCGTATTTTCAATCTTACGTAGTTCGTTATTTTGAATGTGCTAAGCTGTTACATGCCGAGCCTGAAAATTTATTAGGAAATCATATTCCTGAATTAAAACCTCAAAACGCAATCAGCCAGTATTACATTGGGCAACATTTGTATGATTTGTATTTTGAAACTCAGAACGAAGCTTTTTTAAAAAAGGCTGAACTTTATGTAAAAAGCTGTTACGACGTTATGAGCGCGTATTTTAAAAATAACCAAGGTTCGGGTTATTTTAATTCGTTGGTTTATTACGATTGTGTTTGTTATTTGTACGGACAAATTTTAACTACTTATGCACAATTTTCTGAAGATGCAGAACAGCAACAACTTTTACTAATATGTGCTGCATCGGTTTATTAGGACGGATTTTTAATTCAGTACGAAAGTCAAAATTTAGAATTGGCTTTAGCAACCGCAAGTAAAGCTAATAATATAGATTTGTTTTTATTTTATATAAAACAACTAACGCAAATAGAAGCTAACATTACTTTAAAAGCCAATATTTATAAATTAATTTACCTGCAAAGCTTTAGGTTGGTTGAAAAGCAAGATCTCAATCGATTAAAAAAAACGTATAAATTAGTTACAAGCTTAGAACAGCGTTTTGGAATTACTGCGGTAGATGAATTGGAAATTTATGTAAACTTAGCTTTCGATTTTTTTACTTTAGCAATACAGCAGAAGCAATATACAGCCTTTGTTTACAGTGAAAGTCAGCGTTTGCTTAAAAATAAAACCATCAAATCCATCTTTAAAGATATTTATGGCGCGTTACATTATTATTTAGGTTTTTGTGCTGCCGAACAAGGACAAATAGTAACGGCCAAAAAATATTATGAGATTGCCTTAAAAGCCTTAAAAAATAGAACAGACGAGGTTTTTATTACCTTGTACCAACAAGCTTTTATAGCGCATCAGGCATTAAAATAAGCCCAACTAATCTTGTATAAATTCGTAACAAGTTTGTATATTTGATGCTTAAAACACACAACAATTATGCAAACAATAACTACAACCAATTTTACCTTTCCGGGGCAAAAAAACGTGTACCATGGTAAGGTAAGAGAAGTTTATACCATTAACGATGATTTATTGGTTATGATTGCTACCGATCGTTTATCTGCGTTCGATGTGGTTATGCCAAAAGGAATTCCATATAAAGGCCAAATTTTAAACCAAATGGCAACAAAATTTATGCAAGCTACGCAAGATATTGTTCCGAATTGGTTATTAGCTACGCCAGATCCTAACGTTGCTGTTGGGCATTTGTGCGAACCGTTTAAGGTTGAAATGGTTATTCGTGGATATTTATCTGGCCATGCAGCTCGAGAATATGCAGCTGGAAAACGTGAGCTTTGCGGTGTAATTATGCCCGAAGGAATGAAAGCTAACGATAAATTTCCTACTCCAATTATCACCCCATCTACAAAAGCTGATTTAGGCGATCATGATGAAGATATTTCTCGCGAAGAAATTTTGGCTAATGGTATTGTTAGTGAAGCTGATTATTTAGTTTTAGAAAAATATACACGTGATTTGTTTCAGCGTGGTACAGAAATAGCGGCATCTAAAGGATTAATTTTAGTTGATACAAAATACGAATTTGGTAAAACCAAAGAAGGTAAAATTGTTTTGATTGATGAAATTCACACACCAGATTCATCACGTTATTTTTATGCTGATGGGTATCAAGAACGTCAGGAAAAAGGAGAAGATCAGAAACAACTTTCTAAAGAATTTGTTCGCCAATGGTTAATTGCTAACGGATTTCAGGGTAAAGAAGGGCAGCAAGTTCCAGAAATGAACGACGAATATATTGCAAGCGTTTCGGAAAGATATATTGAATTGTACGAAAAAATTATGGGCGAAAAGTTTGTAAAAGCAGACGTAAGCAACATTACAAATCGAATAGAAACGAATGTAAATCAGTTTTTAAATGAATATTACAAATAAAACAAAAGCCTTTAGGAATTCCTAAAGGCTTTTGTTTTATCCAATAAGTTGGCTTACTTCGTTTTTTATATACAACAACGCTAAGTTGGTTGATGTTTCGTTTTCGGTTGCTATGTTGGTTAAAATTAAGGTGCGTAATTCGTCTGCGGTTTCAACCTTTGTGCTTAAATGTCTAAAGTTTGAAATAATAGCATGTTTAGATTTGCTAATTATTTGCCAAGCTTCTGGGCTCATATAAATTTGTTGTGCCAAATTGTGTTCAAATTCATTTTCTATGGTTTGAATTAGCATGTTAGCATAATTGGTCGGATTCTGGTCCATTGGACTAATACGCAAAACTAATTTAGCTGGGTTGGTTCGTTCTAAAAAAATAGTCATACGTTCGTACGCCTGAAGTTTTAAAGGCAACACATCTTTTTGTGTACTTTTTAGTAAATGGTAACGCCTTCTGTTTTCTTCATTATCTACGTGCATTTTAAAAAAGTAATAGGCAACGCCGCCTGTAAGTAAGGCTGGTAAGCAGTACATAATGATTTCTATAATTTTAGAAGTATTCATTGCTTTGTATATTTAGTTTGAAACAAAAATAATATTTAATTTTAGATTTAAAAATAAGTAAATTAACACCAAATATTACCTTTTTTTCTTGTTATATTTAAGTTTTATAAAAGTTATGAAGCATTGTTTAACGCTGTTTTTTTTATTTAGTTTTTTTATCGGATTAAGCCAGAGTTCAGAAACTTATATTTTGGTTAAAAACAGCACGAACGATTTACCTATTGCTAACGTTCAAATTTTAGCTATTGCAAGTAAACGAGCTGGTAAAACCAATGAAGCTGGTGTTTTTAGAGTAGTAAGCCCTAACGCTTTACAGCTTGAGCTTTCGCATCCGGAATTTGTAACAGTGCATTTAAATACAGAGGTTTTAACCGAAACGTTTAATATCATTTATTTAGATCCGTTACCTGCAACACCTTATTTGCCTTTTGTTCCAGCTTTTAGTTCTTACGATGTTTTGTCGCATTTAATTCAAAATTCTAAAAATAAAATTGCTCAATCCAGTTTATTACAAGCTTATGTGTTAGAATTTTTTAAGTTAGATTCAATTTTAACCAGTTTTAATGATGGCGATTTAAATTATTATATTAACCCGAAACGCAAAGGCGTTACAACAGATATTGTTATTAATCAGCATCGTTTTGAAAATGTTTTAAAACAAACGTCAGATCAAGAAATTATGGGGTTTAATTTAAATACGCTGTTAGAAAATGCGTATAATTTTACTTACTTAGAATCTTTTTTAAATAAAAAACACCTAGAAAAATATCAAATTTCGTATTGGCAAGATGCTGTAAACCCGGAACTAAATAAAATAAAATTAGATCCGCTGCCTACAACGGTCGAAGCTTTATTTGCCATCGAAATTATTTACGATGAAAAACACATGTTAATTAAATCTTTTTCCGGACAAATTCCGAAAGATTTAATTGCTTATTCGCAACCCAAAAATCGCAAACGTGAAAAACAACGTTTGTTGCAAACAGCGTTTGATGCCCGTTATGCAGTAGGAGCAAACCTGTATCATTTAACCTTTTTAACTGAAAAAATAAAGGTTCGTAAAAATTTAAAAAACAACGAAAGGCATGATTTTGAAGTGCTTAATTTTTTAGATGTACAATCGGTTAGTTATCCGCAACCTTCGTATTCTAAGTTTCATGAGTTTCGTCAAAAATCATTAAATAAATTACCCTCAAAATTTTATAATTATTATTGGGAAACAAGTAAGCAATTACCTTTAACAACAAAACAAGAGCAATTTATTCAACCTAAATTATTGCCTTTAGAAAGATAAGTAAAAGGCACAGCTTGTTAATTTTTAATATTGTAATTTTGTAAAAAAGAAAGTAAACCAATGCAACATTATATAGATCAGTTGAACGACGCACAACGAGCTCCAACTTTACAAAAAGATGGGCCTATGATTGTTATTGCCGGTGCCGGATCTGGAAAAACAAGGGTTTTAACCATCCGAATTGCTTATTTAATGAGCCAAGGGGTTGATGCCTTTAATATTTTAGCGTTAACCTTTACCAATAAGGCAGCACGCGAAATGAAAAATCGTATTTCTCAAATTGTAGGAGCCAGCGAAGCTAAAAATTTATGGATGGGAACTTTTCACTCTATTTTTGCTAAAATACTACGTATTGAAGCCGATAAATTGGGGTACCCGTCTAACTTCACTATTTATGATTCGCAAGATTCGCAACGCTTAATCGGTCAGATTATTAAAGAAATGCAGTTAGATAAAGATATATACAAACCCAAACAAATTTTAGGGCGTATCTCATCTTACAAAAACAGCTTAATTACGGTAAAAGCATATTATAACAATCCGGAATTAATGGAAGCCGATGCTATGGCAAAACGCCGCGTATGGGCGAAATTTACAACAACTACGTAGAACGTTGTTTTAAATCTGGAGCTATGGATTTTGACGATTTGTTACTTAAAACTAACGAACTGTTAACTCGTTTTCCTGACGTTTTATTAAAATATCAAGATCGCTTTCGTTATATTTTGGTAGATGAGTACCAAGATACCAACCATTCGCAATATTTAATTGTACGTGCGTTATCCGATCGTTTTCAGAACATTTGTGTGGTTGGTGACGATGCACAAAGTATTTACGCCTTTCGTGGTGCCAACATCAACAACATTTTAAATTTTCAAAAAGATTACGACAATGTGCAAATGTACCGTTTAGAGCAAAATTACCGATCTACCAAAAACATTGTAGAAGCTGCCAATTGTATTATAGAAAAAAATACCATTAAGCTAGAAAAAAATGTTTTTACCGATAACGATTTTGGTCCTAAAATTAAAGTACATCGTTCGTTAACCGATTCGGAAGAAGGCCGATTTGTTGCCTCAACTATTTTTGAAGAAAAGATGCAAAACCAGCGTAATAACTCTGATTTTGCCATTTTATATCGTACCAACGCACAATCTCGTGCAATGGAAGATGCGTTGCGTAAACGCGATATTCCGTATCGTATTTACGGCGGATTATCGTTTTATCAACGCAAAGAAATTAAAGATGTCTTAAGCTATTTGCGCTTAATCATCAATCCGAAAGATGAAGAAGCTTTGGTGCGCGTAATTAATTATCCTACGCGGAATTGGCGATACAACTTTAGAAAAATTAAACGTTGCAGCCAATCATTACAAACGTTCTATTTTCGAAATTATGGAACATATTGATAAAATCGATTTAAAACTAGCGTCAAATACACGCACCAAGTTAGCCGATTTTGTTACCATGATTAAAAATTTCCAAGTTATTGCGCAAAATCAAGATGCGTTTTATGTAGCGGAATATGTAACGAAAAAAACAGGATTAATTCAAGAATTTAAAAAAGACGGGACGCCCGAAGGAATTGCTCGTTTAGAAAATATTGAAGAACTTTTAAACGGGATTAAAGATTTTACCGAAGGCCAAAAAGAAATTGATGGCGCAACCGGATCGTTAGGTGAATTTATGGAAGATGTTGCCCTGGCAACCGATTTAGATAATGATACGGGCGATGATGATCGCGTGGCATTAATGACCATTCACTTAGCCAAAGGTTTAGAATTTCCGTTCTGTTTTATTGTAGGAATGGAAGAAGATTTGTTTCCATCAGCCATGTCCATTAATACGCGTTCTGAGCTGGAAGAAGAACGTCGTTTGTTTTACGTAGCGCTAACCCGTGCCGAGCATCAGGCGTACTTAACGTACGCGCAATCGCGTTACCGTTGGGGTAAATTGGTTGATGCAGATCCGTCTCGATTTATTCAGGAAATTGACGAAAGTTATTTGGAGTTTTTAACTCCAACCGAAACCAATTATCGTTATCAACCTAAATTCAACCCTGATATTTTTGGTGATGTAGATAAATCTAAGCTAAGAACAACAAAACCAGTGGCTGGCACACCGCCAAAGTACGTAACCGATCAGGAACAAGAATCGGAGCGAGATATTAGAAAGTTACGTTTGTTATCTAAAACACCACCAACAAATGCTATTGATAAGGTAACTGAAAAAATAGATACCTCGCATTTGGTTGTTGGAGCTAAAATTAATCACGAACGTTTTGGACGTGGTAAAATTTTAAATATTGAAGGTGCTGGAGCTGACAAAAAAGCTGAAATTCAGTTTGAAGTTGGCGGAATAAAAAAGCTTTTATTACGTTTTGCTAAATTAACCGTGTTAGATTAATTGTATTATGGCTCAATTTATTAAAATTTACGAAGATAAACCTAGTGAAGCTGCTATTGATAAAGTAGTTCAGGTTTTAAAAAATGGCGGGTTAATTATTTATCCCACCGATACCGTTTATGGTTTAGGATGCGATATTACCAATACAAAAGCTTTAGAACGCGTGGCTAAAATAAAAGGTATTAAACTAGAAAAAGCTAATTTCTCTTTTGTTTGTAGTGATATTAGCAACATTTCTATGTACGTAAAACAATTAGATACCAGTAGTTTTAAAATTTTAAAACGTGCTTTACCTGGGCCATATACGTTTATTTTAAATAGCGGGAACGATTTACCTAAAGAATTTAAAAAGAAAAAAACAGTCGGAATTCGTGTTCCAGACAATCGCATTGCGCAAATGATTGTACAAAAATTAGGTAACCCTATTGTTTCAACTTCTATTTATGATGAAGATGAGGTTTTGGAATATTCAACTGATCCGGAATTGATTTTTGAAAAATGGCAAAACATTGTGGATATGGTGATTGATGGTGGATACGGATCTAACGTTGCATCAACAATTATTGATTTAACCGGATATGAACCAGAAATTATTCGAGAAGGAAAAGGCGATATTGATATATTTAAAAAAAAGAGCAACTTTGAGGTTGCTTTTTTTTTAGTTTTATATTTTATTCTGCATCATATAACAAGTTTACTTATTTCGTAGTTTTACTTAAAAAAAGCTAACTGCAAATGATTGTTACACATATACGTAAATCAAATCTTATTCCATCGGTCTGGCAAGGCGGAGAAACGTTTGAATATGCTATTTACCCACCAACAAGCACTTATGCTGCGCGTAACTTTTTAGTGCGTTTAAGTTGTGCAACCATAACAAGCATTCCGTCAACGTTTACTCAATTTAGCGGTTACCAACGATTTTTGGTTATGTTAGATAATGAATTGCATATATCGCATAACGGAGTTGCTGAGCAATATAAAAAGCACGAACTATTTACATTTAATTCTAACGCATCAATAACATCAACCAGTTTAGGAAATGATTTTAATTTGATGCTTCGCGAAGATATTTCGGCTCAGGTTACAATTTTTCCTTTTTGCCAAACAAACGTTACCAACAAATTTGCTGTTTTATTTGCTTTACAAGCCGGAATTGTTGTAATAAACGAACAAGAATATGAGTTGAAAGAAACCGATGCTTTATGGATTGAAAATGATTTTAAAACGGAGCTTAACATACAAAGTAATTTTAAAACCGTTTTAGCACTTTGGGATTAACTAAGTTTTGCTTGCCAATAATGAAAGCTTTCTATTTTGCCCGTATCCATTTTAAATTGATGGGTAATTTGTAACGTTTTTTCAATAGTAAATGCTACTGGTTTTTTAAAAAGCGGTCCGTCGTAACTAAAGGTATGATATTCGCCATATTCACCACAAACATCAATGTTTTGGGGTAAATCTTCTAAAAAACTAAAATCGACATCGCGCCCAATAAACGATTGGTTTAATTTATCGGCCTGCGTAACAATAACTTTTGTTTTAATGCCCGATTGTAAAAAATCAGCAAAAACCTGCTCTGATGTTTTACCCCAAAGCGGAAAAATGACCGAAATTCCTAACGGATTTAGTTTGCTTTCGCGGTAGGTTTTAATATCTTCTAAAAAAATATCGCCAAAAATAAAATGCGCAACGCCAAGGTTTTTAAAATGTAAGACAGCTTCTTGCATGCTTTCATCATAAGGTTTTACCTTGTTGTCTAACAAAATAGGATATAACGGAATACCGATGCAATCGGCTTGTTTATGGAGTAAGTTTAACGGAATTGCATGAATGGATGAAGCATTATTACTTGCTTCTACCGTAGTTAGCAAGGCAATTACTTCGTATTCATTTTCTTGTAAAATTTTTTGCAATGCATGCGCAGAATCTTTACCACCGCTCCAATTAAACACGGCCTTTTTTTTGTTTGTCATTTTAATTTAATTGTAAAACAAAGTAAAGTAATTTGCATTAGGTTTACAAAGTTCAGTATGTGGGTTATTAATGGATCTATTTGTAGCAAATAGATTGGTTGGAATAAATAAAAACATTTAGTTATTTTTAAGTTTTTTATAAGCTCTAAGTAAAGTTTTAAGTTGTCGGTTTGAGGTAACATCTAAATCTTTATCAGAAAAATAATGTTTAAATCTAAATTTGCTGTTGTATTTTTTTTGTTGAATTTCCTGATCTATAAGTAAAAGTTCACTTCTTAAAAATTGTTTTTCAGTTTCAAGCGCATCTAATAACGCAAATTTATCTCCAAAATCTCTGCGAAATGTAGTTGTGTTAAACGGAATTGCATTTAAAAGCTGCGTTTGTTTTTTCGATTTAAAATCTAAACTTGTAATCAGTTTAATTGCAAGGGCATCAACTTCGCTTTTTGATAATTCGCTCAAGTTATTAGGAACGATAGATTCAAATTTTTGTTTTTTCTTTTCTTTTTTTGTTGCTGTATTTTTAGGCGCAGCTTTATGATCATCATTTACAGATGCAAATCCACTGCCAAAGCATTTTTTACAAGCAGCATCTAAACCTTGACAAGAGCAAATTTCGGTTTTCATTTATTTGATTTATTAGATATTATTTTTTACGAAAAGAATACAATAGGTTCATAAAAAACAAATCATTCAGTTGTATTTTGAAGTAAAATTTAGGCAAAGGTAATTAACTTATCACGGATTTTTTTATTTAAATGCTATTTATTTGTACGTGTTGTTTTGCTAACTAATCATTTGCTTTCATCTTTTTAAATAAGCATCTTCAGAAAAATTAAGAATCTTAATTAATGCTATTAAATTATTGTTTTGTCTTAATTTAATAAAAACATAACTTTTGTTGGTAATTTTTATATTTTTTCATTGTATATTTGTGATAACATTAAAATGAGGCAATTTAAATGAAAAAATGGCTGGTATATATTTTGCTTAGCAGTTTTATACTTACCAATACGGACCTAATTCAGGTTTTGCGTGTACCTAATCTTATGTCTCATTTTAATGAACATAATAAGCTAGAAACGCTTAGTTTTAGAACTTATTTAGCCGATCATTATTGGGATAAAAACCATGTTGATGATGATGCTGATCGTGATAATTCACTCCCTTTTAAATCTATAATTACTTCGGTTTACTATATTTTTAATTTAGTTACTTTACCAAACATTGCGAAAGTAGAAGTTAAAATTCCAACAACTTATGTTCCGCATAAAATAAGATGCTTTAAAAAGTTTCACTATTTATCTACCTATCTAGCTTCGTGCTGGAACCCTCCAAAAATGTAATTTTTTGAATGCAGAATTAATAGCGCAATATCCACGGTATTGTGCCCATTTTTTGTTTCATTAATTTACAAATCATGTTAAAAAAAATAATTGAGTTTAGTGTAAACAACAAACTCATCATTGCCTTATTTACTTTAGGGCTTATCGTATTTGGTAGCTATCAAGTTACCCAACTTTCTATTGATGCCGTTCCCGATATTACGGACAATCAAGTACAAATTATTACCGTTGCACCAGCTTTAGGCGCAACAGATATTGAGCGTTTGGTTACCTTTCCTATAGAACAAGCTAATAATAATATTGCTGGTATTAAGCAATTACGAAGTTTTTCTCGTTTTGGTTTGTCATTGGTAACTATTGTTTTTGAAGATGATGTTGATTTATATTGGGCGCGCCAACAAGTTGCCGAACGATTAAATCAGGTTCAAAATCAAATTCCAGCTGGAGTGGGCGTTCCTGAACTTGGACCTATTTCTACTGGTTTAGGCGAAATTTATCAATACGTGGTTCGTCCTGAAAAAGGATATGAAAATAAATATTCTTTATCCGATTTACGAACCATTCAAGACTGGGTAATTCGTCAAAATTTATTAGGCGTAAAAGGCGTAGCCGAAGTAAGTAGTTTTGGTGGTGATTTAAAGCAAATTGAAGTTGCAGTAAATCCTAATTTACTAAACGCGCATAATGTTTCTATCGAAGAAGTTTTTGATGCTTTAAACGCAAACAACGAAAATACCGGCGGTGCTTATATAGAGCGGGCCAACAACGTTATATATTCGCTCTGAAGGTTTGGTTGGCTCGTTAGCCGATATCGAACAAATTGTTATTAAATCTCATGTAAACGGATTGCCCTTGTACATTAAAGATGTTGCTAAGGTTCAAGAAGGTAAAGCAGTTCGTTACGGTGCAATGTCCTACAACGGAGAAAAAGAAGTTGCTGGTGCCGTGGTTTTAATGCTGAAAGGCGAAAACAGCAATAAAATTGTAAAAAATGTAAAAGCTAGGGTAGAAGAAATTCAGAAAATGTTGCCCGAAGGTGTTGTAATCGAGCCGTTTTTAGACCGAACAAAAATGGTTAACAATTCCATTCAAACGGTAGAAACAAACTTATTAGAAGGTGCTTTAATCGTACTTTTGGTTTTGGTTTTCTTTTTAGGAAACTTACGTGCTGGTTTTTTGGTTGCTTCAGTAATTCCGTTAGCCATGTTATTCGCCATTTGTATGATGAATCTTTTTGGCGTTTCGGGTAATTTAATGAGTTTAGGTGCTTTAGATTTTGGATTGATTATAGACGGAGCAGTAATTATTGTAGAAAGCGTGCTGCATCATTTGCACTCCAAAAAGCTCTTTAAAAACGGTAATCAATTATCTCAAAGCGAAATGAACGATGAGGTAGTTAACTCGTCATCAACCATGATGAATTCGGCAGTTTTTGGACAAATTATTATTCTAATTGTTTACTTACCTATATTTTCTTTACAAGGTATTGAAGGAAAAATGTTTGTACCAATGGCGCAAACCGTTGCCTTTGCTTTATTAGGTGCTTTTATTTTATCGTTAACTTATGTGCCTATGATGAGCTCATTGGTTTTAAGCAAAAAATACAAAGCAGAACTAAACTTTTCGGATCGCATCATGAAAAAGGTAGAAGCTGTTTATTTTAAAATGCTGAAAAAGGTTTTTAGAAACGGTAAAAAAGTTGTTGTTGGTATTGTAGCGCTATTTGTATTTGCATTATTTATTGCGTCTCAATTAGGTGGTGTATTTATTCCGTCTTTAGAAGAAGGTGATTTTGCTGTAGAAACACGCGTGCTAACCGGTAGTAACTTATCAACTACCTTAGAATATTCTAACAAAGCAGCTAAAATTTTAAAAGAACAATTTCCTGAAGTTAATTCAGTAGTTACTAAAATTGGTTCTGCCGAAGTACCAACCGATCCGATGCCTATGGATGCTGGTGATATGATTGTGAATCTAAAACCCAAAGCAACTTGGACATCGGCTAAAACCTTTGACGAATTGTCAGAAAAAATGTCAGAAGCCATTTCGGTTGTTCCGGGCATCACCACAAGTTTTCAATATCCAGTTCAGATGCGTTTTAACGAATTAATGACGGGGGCGCGCCAAGATATTGTTGTAAAAATATTTGGCGAAAATTTAGATACATTGGCCTTAACAGCATCTAAATTAGGTGATATTATTAACAAGGTTGATGGCGCCACTGATTTGTATGTTGAAGCAATTACGGGCTTACCTCAGGTTGTAATTCAGTACCAACGTGATCAAATTGCTAAATATAATTTATCTGTAGCGCAAATTAACCGTGTGGTAAACACTGCGTTTGCCGGTCAAGCAGCAGGGATGTATTATGAAGGAGAACGCCGATTTGATTTGGTAGTACGTTTAGAAGAAGATAAAAAAGCAACTTTAGACGATATAAAACAGCTATTAATACGTACACCATCTGGTAATCAAATTCCGTTAGCAGAAGTTGCCGATGTGCAAATTGTTATGGGGCCTAACCAAATTCAGCGCGAAAATGCTAAGCGTCGAATTATTGTTGGTTTTAACGTTAAAAACAAAGACGTACAAACTGTAGTAAACGATTTGCAAGCAAAAGTGGCACAAAGTTTAAAAATTCCAACAGGATATTCTATTACTTATGGCGGAAGTTATGAAAACTTAAACCAAGCCGTAGATCGTTTAACGATTGTGGTACCAATTGCTTTAGGTTTAATTTTTCTTTTGCTTTTCTTTGCCTTTCATTCGGTTAAAGAAAGCGTTTTAATTTATACTGCAATTCCGCTGTCAACCATTGGTGGTATTTTATTATTGGCTGCCCGTGGTTTACCTTTTAGTATTAGTGCCGGCGTTGGTTTTATTGCGCTATTTGGTATTGCCGTATTAAATGGTATTGTTTTAATATCTGAGTTTAATAACCTTAAAAAAGGCGGCGTAACCAATGTGTTACATCTTATTTTTAAAGGAACAACAACGCGTTTACGTCCGGTTTTAATGACAGCGTTTGTGGCATCATTTGGTTTTATTCCTATGGCATTAAGTAACGGTTCCGGAGCCGAAGTACAACGTCCGTTAGCTACCGTAGTTATTGGTGGTTTATTTACGGCTACATTTTTAACCTTATTTTTATTACCCTTATTGTATTATATGATGGAAACTCGTCGTAGTAAAAAAATAAAGTTAAGTTCTAAAACTTTATCTGTATTGCTTTTTGCCTTTGTATTTATTGGTAACTCATCACAAATTTTTGCACAAGAAAAAGTTACTTTACAGCAAGCTAAACAGTTAATAGAACAAAATAATTTACAACTTAAAACACAAGAATTTACCATTAAACAAGCGCAACAAGCTGAAAAAAGTATTTTTTCGTTATCGCCAACAACGGTTAATGCAGGTTTAGGGCAATTAAACGGAGCGTATGCTGACAATAGTTTTGGCGTTTCTCAAACGTTTGACTTTCCTACCGTTTATAGTAAGAAGAGAAATTTTTTAGAACAACAAACCGAATTGGCAAATGCAAATAAATTAAGCACCAAAGCGGTACTAAACATGCAAGTTGAATTGTTGTTTTATGCGTATGAAATAGCGGATAAACAACAGCAATTACTTACGTTTTGTGATTCTATTTATGCACAAGCTATGCAACGTCAAGAAAATAGGTTGAAGTACGGAGATATTAATTCTGTTGAACTAGGGATTTTTCAACAACAGCGTTTTTCAATCTACAACCAACTGAATCAAATTGAGGTTGATCAGTATCAAAATCAACTAAACTTACAAACGTTATTAAATCATCAAAACATTTTAGAACCCCAATTGCCTTTGTCAGAATTGCAGGTTTTGGATAAAAATCAAGCTGTTGATACGCATCCTTTAGTGCAAATTAAACAAGCCGAATTGGATGTAGCTGAGTCAAAAATTAAAAATGAAAAAGCACGTTTGTTACCAAGTTTAAATGTTGAATATGCTAACAATAGCTTTAAAGGCAACGGCCCGGACGATCGATATTATACGCGTGATACGCGTTTTCATTCGGTTCAAGCCGGTATAAATATTCCGTTGTTTACCAAAGCACGTAACGAGGCCGAAGTTTTAAAAATAGAACAGCAAGCCAAACAACAAGAATATGACCTGCAAAAATTAGAGGTAGAACAAAATCGCAAGCAGTTAAGTAAGGCAATTGCACAAAAAAAGCAGTTAATTACCTATTACCAAACTAACTTGTTACCAACCGCGGTAATTTTTGAACGTATTGCAGATCAATTTAAACACGGAGAACTAAATTATATTGAATTTGTTACGTTGGTTAACCAAAACATAGAACAACAAAATAACTTTTTACAGCTGCTACGCGATTACAACTCGGCTGTTATTTTATATAACTATTATCACGCAAATTAATATGAAAACCTATTTATATCTAAGTATTTTTAGTGCATTTGCTTTGGTTGCATGTAACAAGCAAGCCGAAGTTAAAACTGAAGTAGAAACCGAACAAACGCACGATGAGGTTGTGCGTTTTACGCCCGAACAATTAAAACAAGTTGAAATTGTAACAACTAGCTTGCAAGAAAAAGAATTATCTAAAACCATTACTGTAAACGGAATAACCAAGTTGAAACCCGAAAACGAAATGGAAGTTTCTAGCTTGATTGATGGACAATTTAAAAATTCTAAATTGCTAGAAGGAATGCTTGTAACCAAAGGGCAAGTTGTAGCACAATTAGATAATCTTGAAATTTTAGATTGGCAAGAACAATATTTAGTTGCTAAAGCAAAACATCAGGTTGCTAAGGCTGATTACGAACGTCAGGCCGAATTAAATAAAACGCAATCGGCAAGTAATAAGGTTTTGCAACAAGCAAAGTTTGAGTACAAGCAACAAGCAATTTTAATTCAAACCTTAGGTTCTAAACTACAAGCTTTAGGAATTAATATTCAAACGTTAAATGAAAATAATATACAGCGTTCGTTACCTATTCGTGCACCATTTACCGGTTATATAGATCAGGTTATGGTTACAAACGGAACTTATATAACCAGCAACACGCCATTGTTTAAAATTATAAATGCAAAGGATTTGTTGTTACAATTAAAAGTTTACGAAGCCGATTTACCTTTTTTAAAAGTAGATCAAAGCATTTTTGCTTCTACTAATAACAATAAAACAGAACGAGAAGGAAAGATAGCTTTTATAAATACGCAATTAACCCCCGAAGGTTATGGCGAAATTATTTGTACCGTTCAAAATCAAACCGATTTAACACCAGGAATGTACGTTACTGCCAAAATAGAATTAGCAAAACATAAAACGTACGCAGTACCTACCGATGCTATTATTAGTTTTGCTGATCGCGATTATGTTTTTGTGCAAGAAAATGAAACTACATTTAAACCTGTTGAAGTACAAATTGGAGTTATAGAAAATGGTTTTACAGCCATACAAAACGCTGCTGATTTACTTGATAAACAAATTGTATATAAAAATGCTTATGCCATTTTGATGCAAGGTAAAAATCTAGATGAAGAATAAAAAAAGCCCCGATTTTTATAAAATCGGGGCTTTTTTTAACTAATATAATTCCAAATTGTTTTTTTATCGTTTAAGCTATTTAAAACTTTTTTAGTAATAGCATATTCTGGGTTTTCAAGATTCGGATCGGCTTTTAGTACTTCAATAGCATAATGACGTGCATATTGCAATATATCTTGATCCTTAACCAAATCGGCTATTTGTAAATTTAAAACGCCGCTTTGCTGTTTTCCCATAATATCGCCTGGGCCACGTAGCTTTAAATCAACTTCAGAAAGCTCAAAACCATCATTGGTACGCACCATGGTTTCCATTCTAACTTTAGAATCGTTAGATAATTTATTACCGGTCATTAAAACGCAATAACTTTGTTCGGCTCCACGGCCCACGCGCCCACGTAACTGATGCAACTGCGATAAGCCAAAACGTTCGGCACTTTCAATAATCATAACTGATGCGTTTGGTACGTTTACACCAACTTCAATCACGGTTGTAGCAATCATTATGTTGGTTTTCCCGGCTGCAAAACGAGCCATTTCTTCGTCTTTATCAGCAGGTTTCATTTGCCCGTGAACAATAGAAACGGTATAATCGGGTAGGGGGAAATCGCGCGATATGCCTTCGTATCCATCCATTAAATTTTTATAATCTAAACTTTCAGATTCTTTAATCAACGGATAAACAATATAAACTTGTCTGCCTTTGGCAATTTCTCGTTTTATAAATCCCCAAACTTGTAAACGTTTGCTTTCAAAAAAATGCATGGTTTCAATGGGTTTACGCCCCGGAGGTAATTCATCAATTACAGAAACATCTAAATCGCCGTACAAGCTCATGGCTAAAGTTCGCGGAATTGGTGTAGCCGTCATGACCAAAATATGCGGCGGCAATTGGTTTTTAGCCCAAAGTTTAGAGCGTTGTTCTACTCCAAATCGGTGTTGTTCGTCAATAATAGCTAAGCCCAAGTTTTTAAATTTAACTTTGTCTTCTAACAAAGCATGGGTTCCGAGTAAAATTTGAATTTCACCCGATTCCAATTGTTCATGAATTTCACGACGTTCTTTGGTTTTGGTTGAGCCTGTTAAAATTCGAATATTAATTCCTAAAGGTTTAGCCATTTCTGATAAACCTATGTAATGCTGATTGGCTAAAATTTCGGTTGGTGCCATTAAGCAAGCCTGAAATCCGTTATCTAATGCCAATAACATGCTCATTAAAGCAACTACGGTTTTACCTGATCCTACGTCGCCTTGCAACAAACGATTCATGTGCGAATGCCCAGCCATATCGCTTCTAATTTCTTTTATTACGCGCTTTTGGGCATTGGTTAAATCAAAAGGTAAATGGTTGGCGTACATGTTATTAAAATAATCGCCAACTTTTTCAAAATGATAGCCTTTAATTTTTTGTTTGCTTACTAAGTTTTTAGTGATAAGTTGTAGTTGAATAAAAAAAGTTCTTCAAACTTCAATCTGAATTGCGCTTTAGCAAGCAATTCCTGATTTTTAGGAAAGTGAATGTTTAACAGCGCCTGTTTTTTGCCTAAAAGTTGCAATTTATCAATAATATGCTGTGGTAAAGTTTCGCTGTACAAGGCATATGTTTCGGTAATAACTTGCTGCATAAGCTTGTTAATTACTTTATTGGTAATGCCTTTGGCACTAAGCTTTTCGGTAGACGGATAAATGGCCTGTAAGCCCGCATTAATTGCTTTTGCTTGATGCTCTTCTAACAATTCCATTTCGGGATGTGGCATCGAAAAAACACCATTAAAAAAGTTTATTTTTCCGAAAATAACGTAAGGTACGTCAAGCTTTACGTTCTCTTGAATCCATTTGGCACCCTGAAACCAAATCAGCTCCATTGTTCCTGTTCCATCAACAAAGGTTCCAACCAAACGTTTGCCGCGTTTTTGTTCTACCGTTTTTAAATGAACCAATTTACCCACCAACTGCAATTCTGACGAAAGGTTGGGGCTAAGCTGATTAATTTTGTAATACGTACTTCTGTCAATATATCGGTTCGGATATAAGTTTATTAAATCTCCGTAGTTATGTATGTTAAGTTCCTTACGAAGAATTTCTCCGCGTTTGGGACCAACACCTTTTAAATATTCAATCGGAGTTTCTAATAAATTTGCCATAGGAAACTTTTATATAGCGAAGATAAGTTTTAATTTAGGAAAATAAAAAAAACAATAGCCCCCAAATGATGATGTTAAAACGAGTAATATGCTTTCTGTTTACGCTCAGTGCCTTAAATAGTACAGCTCAAGGAAAGGGAGTAAATTTTAAGCAAGCACATATTCATATTGCACCAAACTTTTCTGAAAAAATGCTGCAAGGTGAGGTAACTTTTACCTTTGATGCGCAACAAAAAACAGATACCATTTATTTAGATGCGCAAAATTTAGCTATTACTCAAGTAACTTTAAACGAAAAGCCAGTTGCTTTTTGGAATACCAACAAACAACTTAAAATAGCAGGAAAGTACAAAAAGCAAGGAAATATTTTACAAATACAATACCAAACACAACCTAAACAAACAGTTTATTTTATTGAAGATGATGCCAAGGATCAGATCTGGACGCAAGGACAAGGAAAATATACCTCACATTGGGTACCAAGTTTTGATGATGTAAACCAAAAATTAGTATTTAATCTTTCAATTTCATATCCCGAATCGTATCAAGTAATTGCTAATGGAATTTTAAAAAGTACAGCTGTGGTTGATGGTATTAAAACATGGCATTACCAAATGCAAAACCCCATGTCAAGTTATTTACTGATGTTTGCTATTGGTGATTTTGTAAAGCAAGAAGCGGTTTCGGCAAGCGGTATTCCGTTACATTTTTATTTGCAAGCAGAAGATGCTGCTCATTTTGGTACAACCTATAAACACAGCCAACAGCTATTTAATTTTTTAGAAAAACAAATAGGAGTACCTTATCCGTGGGAAGTTTATCAGCAAGTTCCGGCGCAAGATTTTTTATATGGCGGAATGGAAAATACTAGCGCAACTGTTTTTTCTCAAGATTTTGTGGTAGACGCCATTGGTGCTGCCGATAAAACATATTATAACGTTAACGCGCACGAATTGGCGCATCAATGGTTTGGTAATTTAGTTACCGCTGCCAGCAGTGAGCACCATTGGCTGCAAGAAGGTTTTGCTACATATTATGCTTTGTTGGCCGAACAAGATTTGTTTGGAAAAGATTATTTCGATTTTAAATTGTACGAAATGGCCGAACAATTAATTTTGGCTCAACAACGGGATAAAGAACCTATTTTATCGGCTAAAGCTTCGTCTTTAACTTTTTATCAAAAAGGTGCTTGGGCTTTACATTATTTAAAAAATCAGATAGGTGAAAAAGCGTTTAATTTGGCGGTTAAAAACTATTTAACTAAATATCAATTTCAATCGGCAACTACAGATCAGTTTTTGGCTGAGGTAACTTTAGCATCGGGTTATAATACGACTGATTTTAAAAAACGTTGGTTAGCAAGTAATGTATTTCCGACCGAAGATGCCTTTGCTATTTTAACTCAAAACCCAAATATTGTTACGTATTTAGAAATAGGTAATATGTACGATGTGCCGCTAGCAGAAAAAAAAGCGTTTTTTTTACAAGCTTTACAATCGGATTTGTACAGCCTTGCAAGTAAAGAAGAAATTTTATATCAATTAGGAAAAGAAAAACCGGAAGATTTGGTTGATTTTTTTCCGATTATCGAAGCAAGTACAGATGTAAAATTACGTCAGGTATTTGTTCGTAGCTTAGGTAAAGTTTCTGAAGGATATAAGGCATTTTATGAAGGGTTTTTAAACGATCCGTCATATATCACCCAAGAAATTGTTTTACAAAACTTATGGACGGCCTTTCCAAACGATAGAACAAAGCTTTTAAATCAAACCAAAACTTGGCAAGGTTTTCAGGATAAAAATTTACGTATTACTTGGTTAACCTTAGCATTGTTAACTGATGGTTACGAAAATGCATCTAAAATTAAATTTTATAACGAATTACTGGCTTATACAACAAATCAGTACGAAAGCAGTGTACGTCAAAATGCGATTGTTAATTTGCTGTTTTTAAATGCGAATGATACCAATGTGTTAGAAGGATTGGTTTCGGGCTTGCAGCATCATAAATGGCAATTTGTTCAATTTTGTAAGAATACTATTCGAGAGCAGCTAAAATCTCCAAAATATAAAATTTTTTATACGCAATTGGTAGCCAAATTAGCTGAACCAGAAAAAACAAAACTACAACAACTTTTAAATGAAAAAGAACCTAGTGTAAACTAGGTTCTTTTAAAAAAAATATAAAATAAAACTATATTGAAAAAATCACTTCAAAATCTAACCATTGCTTGGTTGCAACAGCTAAACTAATAACCCCATAACTGTTTTTAAAGTATAAAAACCTTTCGCTTTTCGACAAAGGTTAACAATAAGTAGATAAAAAGAACAACAAATACAATATTTAGTAACCAACAGCGTATTTAAATTTCAAAATACAGATATAATCAATATATTTGCCAACCAATAATTTAGTGAATAATTGTCTGATTTAGATATAAAAAATTAATACATGAAAGCAGGTATTGTAGGCTTACCCAACGTTGGAAAATCAACGTTATTTAACTGTTTATCTAATGCTAAAGCGCAAAGTGCTAACTTTCCGTTTTGTACTATCGAACCGAACATTGGCGTGGTAAACGTACCCGATCCAAGAATTAATAAATTAGAAGAATTAGTTAAACCAGAACGCGTACAAATGGCAACAGTTGATATTGTTGATATTGCAGGTTTAGTTAAAGGCGCTAGTAAAGGTGAAGGTTTAGGCAATCAGTTTTTAGGGAATATTAGAGAATGTAATGCTATTATTCATGTTTTACGTTGTTTTGATAACGATAACATTGTTCACGTAGATGGGAATGTAAATCCAATTCGCGATAAAGAAACTATTGATATTGAACTGCAGTTAAAAGATTTAGAAACGGTTGAAAAACGTTTAGAAAAAGTAAAAAAAACTGCAAAAACAGGAAATAAAGAAGCACAAGTTGAAGCTGGTTTGTTAGAGCGCATTCGTACGGTTTTATTAGAAGGTAAATCGGCACGTGTGATTGAAGCACAAAACCAAGATGAAGCAGATTTGTTAGAAGATTTTCAGTTAATTACATCAAAACCGGTTTTATACGTTTGTAACGTGAACGAAGAAGCTGCTGTTACAGGCAATGCTTATGTTGATCAGGTTAAAGAGCTTGTAAAAGATGAAAATGCTGAGGTAATTGTTTTATCTGTTGGAGCAGAGGCGGATATTACTGAATTAGAAAGTTACGAAGAACGCCAAGTGTTTTTAGAAGATATGGGCTTAACAGAACCAGGTTCTGCAGTTTTAATTCGTGCTGCTTATAAACTATTAAAATTACAAACGTATTTTACAGCAGGTGTAAAAGAAGTTCGTGCTTGGACAATTAAGTTAGGCGACACAGCACCAAAAGCTGCCGGGGTAATTCACACTGATTTTGAAAAAGGATTTATTCGTGCTGAGGTTATTGCATACGAAGATTTTGTAAGCTACGGATCAGAAGCTAAAGTAAAAGAAGCAGGTAAATTACGTGTAGAAGGAAAAGAATATATTGTTAAAGATGGTGATGTAATGCACTTCCGTTTTAACGTATAATTTTATCTAGATAAAATAAAAAAAGCAGCTGTAAAGCTGCTTTTTTTATTTTAATATTTTTATTTTTTTCCTCGAACGCCATCCATCCATTCATGAAACTTGTTGAATTGCTCGCTTAAAAACGATTCTTTTTTCTCTTCTTCAACCGCACCAGGATTATGTGGGCCAGGCAATATATGCTCATAATACGTACCTTTTAAAAGTTTGCGTAGTAAACCTTCGCCAACAAACGATTGGTTGTCGTTTAACGCTTTTGTTGCTTTTAGTAAATGACGAATATCGTATTGTGACGGATAAACATCTGGCACTTGTTTGTTTAAATTTAATAGCTGATAAACCGCAACGCGTGCTGTACGTACCGAACTTTCCATTGTAAACACAACATCATTATTGGTTTCTACAAATTGGCCAATTAAACCTAAGTTTTTACAACCATCTGGTACAATTGCCGGACGATCGCCTTTTGCACGTGGCATAAACATTGAGGTAATGTAAGGCATGAATGAAGTACGAACAATTGTGTTTTCAATTACATTATCTAGTTTGTCTTCAATTCCTAAATGATAACAAAGCTCGGCTAAAATTTCGTTTCCAGTACATTCTGGCATGTTTTTCTTTACGTAATTTCCGTCTTTATCCATAAATAAGGCGTAAACCCAAACAACTAAAACATCGTCCGGTTGCGTTGGGAAATGTGGTTGGCGGTTGCACGTAAAGCTCATTAACCAATTCGAATCGGTAATGGTAATAATTCCGCCAGTAACGGTTTTTCCAGAATACGGATCGTTAACCGAATATTCTTTTAACTTATCTACAAACGCAGAAGGACGACAAGTTAATGTTGCCGATTCCCAAGCTGATTTTTCAATATCCGAGCAAAATTTTTCTGGCTTTCCAAAAACCACAGATTTTTTAGCTAAGTTTCTCCAAAGTTTCCAACCTGGGCTGTGTCCGCTCGTGCTGTTATCTACTTTTTTAATCGGTGCTGTTGTATTATTTCCGTACGATGTATCTTCGGTCATAGATCCTGTTGTAACAACTACATAATCGTTTTCAGTAACCGAAATAACAACATCTTTACCGTCTTGTACCGTAATTAATCCTTTTACAACTTTACCTGCATCCGTAATTTCTAAATCAACATCTTTAACCAACGTATTAAGTTGCAGTTGCACACCTTTAGAAGTTAAAAATTTACGTAACGGCGAAATAAACGTATCGTATTGGTTGTATTTAGGAAAAACCAAGGCTGACAAATCGTTTAATCCATCTAAGTCGTGTAAAAAACGGTGCATGTACAATTTAAACTCCAATAAACTATGCCATTCTTCAAAAGCAAACATGGTACGCCAAAAGGTCCAGAAATTACTTGCTAAAAAGGTTGAGCTAAAGTAATCGGTAATGGTTAAATCGTCTAAATCTTCTTTTTTCTTTAATAATAATTTTACTAAAGCCAATTGATCTTTTTTGCTTAAACCGAATTTGCTAAAATCTTTTACTTCACCTTTGTTATGAATTAATCGTGCTTTAGAATAATTTGAATCGTTATCGTTTAATAATCGATATTCATCTAAAACGCTATAAGGTTCTGGTAATTCAACCGCAGGAATATCTTGAAACATATCCCAAAGATTCTCGTAAGTCATATCCATTTCGCGTCCACCACGAATTAAATATCCGTCAGTTGCGTTTCCTGATCCGTCCATAGAACCACCATCAATCGGTAATTGCTCGATAAACGTGATGTTTTTACCAGGAATGCGCGCATCTCTTAAAAAATAATACGCGGCAGATAATCCTGCAATACCACTACCAATAATATATACTTTACTGTTTTCGAAAGATTTTGCTAAAACAGGTTTGTTACGTTGGTAATTGCCGTTTTGGTTGGCGTAGGGCATAGGGCGATCTGGACCGTTACGAACAACGTCTTTATTTGCATCTGGTTGATGATCTACATGATTGTAGTAGGGCGATGCATTTAAAACTTTGTCGAATTTTTTGGTAATGTCTTTCATAATTCAAGTTTTATAGGTTAAATAATTTATGGTTGTTTTTTATCCATGATTTTAGTAATTACAAACGGAATAATAAGGAATAATGTTGTACCTCCGGTTATAAATGCGACGTAAACAGTAGGGCTATTAATAGGAAGTTGTGTTGGCGGAATAAAGCATAAAATAAATGCCAAAGCCACAGCTAAAAATCCGATACCAGCAAACAAACGCAAGCCCAAAAGCCCGCCAGGAATTTTAAACGGACGTGGCATATCTGGTTTTTCTCGACGTAGTTTGATGCATGACAAATACATTAGCATATACATAATTAAATATAAAGCACCTGTTAATGCACTAAGTAAAAAAAATGCAACACTAACATCAGGAATAATAAAATACAAACCACATAATATGGTTACAATAGCTCCTTGTACTAATAAAATATTTTGTTGAATTCCGTTTTTGTTTAATACCGTTAAAAACTTAGGTAATTGTCCGTCACGTGCTGTCCATAATAAAGCTGTACTTGGACCTGAAAGCCAAGAAATAATACAAGAGGAACAACCTAAAACCACTAAAACAGCCATAACATTGGTTAACCAACCTACATTATAATGTTCAAAAACCAAATTAAAGGTTTCCATAACGCCTGCTTGTAAAGTAATTTTTTCGTAAGGTAGAATGATAGATACAGATAAAGCACCT